>CAZZHU010000124.1:0-13285 GCA_964654045.1 uncultured Leptospirales bacterium | reverse complement strand
CACCCCCTTAAATAGTAATTTATGCAACTAGTCAATTATTAAAGTTTATAGCCTGCATTTAAAGAAATTATGAAGATGATGTGAATATAGTGTTAATTGTTATGGCGGGACCAATGGGGATTGAGAGTGAAAGCAATCGTCTTCATACATCCCATGATCAATGAATGCGTCCGGCGAGACTGTTTTTGTTCCATCAGTTATTGAACAGGGACGGGATCGTGCTGGATTGCTTTCATTTAACAGGATATTAACAAAATCTTCATAATATAGTTATATTTACTTAACAGGAATTATCGATTATCTGTTTAGATATATTGTAGAATTGATCTACAGTAATAGATTTGTTGCGAAACTGGCGTCTCGCGCTCTCAGGAGGCCCCCGCGGGGGGTTTTTTAAGGGGCTTCGCCCCTTAGACCCTTTTTATTAATTTTTAAATTGCAACAAGTCTAATGATTATCTGCAATTCTGCAGTTATTAACGATAATTATACACAGGCATATTGTTATGACGGTAAAAATAACCGCATCAAACCTAACCTTTTATTACGGAAGCACGCCGGCGATAAAAAATGTGACTCTTTCCGTAAAAAGCAATACAGTGCTGGCCCTTATCGGCCCATCAGGATGCGGCAAGTCGACTTTTCTCCGGTGCATTAATCGGATGAATGACATCATTCCAAACACCAGTTTCGAGGGTGACCTCAATATCGACGGTGAATCTATATTTCACCCCAAATATAATGTGACTGCCCTGCGACGAAGGGTGGGGATGGTGTTCCAGAAATCGAACCCGTTTCCGAAATCTATTTTTGAAAACATCGCCTACGGTCTCCGGATCAATGGTGTCAGGGACAAGTATGAAATTGAAAGCATAGTCGAGAAGTCGCTTAAGAACACCGCTTTATGGGACGAGGTCAAGGACCGCCTGGAAGAGTCAGCCCTGGGACTGTCCGGGGGACAGCAGCAGCGCCTCTGCATAGCCCGCACCATCGCGGTGCAGCCGGAAGTGATACTCATGGACGAACCGGCGTCGGCCCTTGACCCGATATCTACCCAGAAGATCGAGGAGCTGATCCAGGACCTGAAGAAGAATTATACCATTATCATCGTAACCCATAACATGCAGCAGGCGGCCCGCGTGAGTGACGAAACGGCTTTTTTTTACCTGGGGGACCTGATTGAAATTAATTCGACAGAGAAGATATTTACAAAGCCGGACATAGAAATGACCGAAAATTATATAACCGGGAAGTTCGGATAAGACCTCACCCCGCCTACGGCGCGCCCTCTCCCGCAGGGAGAGGGCTACGGAGCAGGCAATTTTCATAGTTCCCCCCCCCGGCCCCCCGTCTCCCGGTGGGAGAAGGGGGGCCGGGGGGAATGAGGTCATGAAAAGGAAGATGAGGAGGAGAACATGACGACACATCTTGAGCAGGAGCTCGAAACAATCAAATCGAAGGTTTTCGAAATGGCTGACCTGGCCATTGAATCCATAGCGAAATCGGTACGGGCCATGAAAGAATCGGACGCGTACCTGGCGGAACAGGTCATCCGGGACGATTCACTGCTGGACAATCTCGAGGTCGAGATCGACAATGAGTGCATCAGGGTGCTTGTCACCCGGCAGCCGGCGGCGGTTTATCTCAGATTTGTCCTGGCAATGATTAAAATCAATACTGACCTGGAACGGATCGGCGACCTTTCGACCAATATAGCCAATGAAGCGATCAACCTTCGCGGGCGGCCTACCCTGAAACCCCTGGTGGACATACCGCGCATGGCGGAAATAGCCATATCCATGCTCCGTGACGTTTTTACCTCCATCACGGAGCGCAAGGCCGAGCTGGCGCGAGAGATCATTGCCCGCGACCGGGACATCGATACCCTGAACATGCAGGTATACCGGGAGCTTTTCACCTACATGGCGGAAAACGCCCACAACATATCCCAGGCCCTGGGACTCATCATGGTGTCAAAGGCCCTGGAGCGTATCGGCGATCACATCACCAATATCGCGGAACGGTCGATTTATTATATCGAAGGGGTTGACATACGGCACGCCGACGAGTAGAATAGATGGGGGAACCCCCTGTTAAGGTAAATCATGCTTAAAAAAATTTTCGTCATCGATGATGAAAAGGATATTCAGGATATCGTTAAGATAAACCTCCGCGCCGAGGGGTACGATGTATTCTGTTATTCGTCGGCGGAAGAGGCGTTGCGGGCCCTCGAAACCGATGTTCCGGATCTTTTCGTCCTTGACATCATGATGCCCGGCATTGACGGTTTTGAATTCTGCCGCAGGGTCCGGGCGTCAGCGCCGCACAAGGACATCCCCATCATATTTCTCTCGGCCCGGTCGGATGAAATCGACAGGGTGCTGGGGCTCGAGCTGGGCGGAGATGATTACATGACCAAGCCTTTCAGCGTGAAGGAGCTCAAGTCGCGCGTAAAGGCGATGTTCAGGCGGTTGTCGCGCCCCGAATCCGGCGCGCCTTCTTCCCGCCCCCTCATCCATGAAGGAATTGAATTGAACCCTGATCATTACAGCCTCACTGTAGACGGAAAAGCCGTGGACCTGACAAAGACCGAATTTGAAATACTTCGCCTCCTCCTGGCCAATCCCGGAAAAATTTTTACCCGGGATAACATCATAGACAGCATCAAGGGACAGGACGTGTATGTCATCGACCGCACCATCGATGTCCATGTCATGAACCTTCGCAAAAAACTGGGCCCATATAAAAATGTGATCAAGACTTTCTCCGGTGTCGGCTACGGATTCAAGAAATAGGGAGCGGTCATGTTTAAAAGAGTAAGCAACCGCATTATCATCTCCTTCATGACTTTGATCGCCACCCTCGTGGCCGTGCTTCTGCTTCTTATCATCGATGAGATAAGGGATTACCATCACGCCATACTTAAGCGGGAAATGGTCGAAAAAATCAATTTTATCGAACTGGAAATCCGCAACGCGCCGCGGCGGTACCTTGGCGGCGCCATTGCTGACCGTGAAATGCGTATCCGGGAATTATCGGCCATCGTTAACCTGCGCATTACGCTGGTGGACTTCAACGGCATCGTCATTGCCGATTCGCAGTATACGCATATAGACGAAATGGACAATCACCGCTACCGGCTTGAGATCAAGGGCGCCCTTGCCCGCGGTATTGGAGAAAGCATACGGTACAGCGGCACCCTCAAGACCGACATGCTCTATATCGCCAGGAAGTCAGACGCTGAAATCATAAGGCTGGCCAAGCCCCTGGGCGAAGTTGACGAGAACATAGCGCGCCTCAGTGGATACATTCTTGCGGTCGGCGCCATTGCGCTGCTCCTGTCGTTGCTGATCGTTATCCTTGTGTCCCGGAGGATAACCAGGCCCATCAATGAGACCGTCCGTTTTGCCCGGGACTTTTCAAACGGGGAGTTTTCACGGAGGATACCGAATTACAGTGATGATGAGATCGGGACCCTCCAGAAGGCTTTGAACCGGCTTGCGGATACGGTGGTCGAAAAGATCAACTCGCTCCTGTTTGAACAGAATAAGCTGGAAATAACAATCGAAAGCATTAACGATGGAATCGCGGTGGTCGGAAGGGATAAAAGCATCCTGATAGCGAACAGAGCCTTCAAGTCCCTTCTCGATATCGAAGCCGCCGTGGTGGGAAAGCTTTTTTTCGAGGCAATACGCAACCGTACGCTGAATACCCGGATAGAACAGACCCACGCGACCGGCATTGCGGTGACCTTCGAGGAGGCCTTTTTAAACGGACGGCATTGTGATGTCTTTATCAACCCCATCGCGGGGGGGCAGAACCTGGGCGGAATCCTCATCGTCCTGCATGATACTACCGAGAAGAAAAAAGTCGAGCAGATGAAGACCGACCTGGTGAGCAATATGTCCCATGAACTGAAGACGCCTATAGCCATCCTGAAAGGGTATCTCGAGACCATGGAACCGCACCTTTCCGATCCGGACATGTCGAAGGAGTTGCTTCACAAGGCCCTGGTCAATGTCGATCGTCAGAGTTCCCTCATAAATGATATTTTGAAATTAAACCGCCTGGAAACATCGAGAGAGTTTGCCACTGATTATATCGACGTGCGGGACATCATCAGTACCAGTATCGATATCCTGGGGCCCAAGGCGCAGAAAAAGAATGTCACCATGCTTTTCAATACGGACGGCCAGAGCGCGCGGGTGCTGGGAAATCGCTTCCTGGCAGAGGAGATCTTTTTTAATATTATAGATAACGCCATTAATTATAACATCGAGGGTGGGTCTATTACCGTGGACATGGAAAAAACCGGAGAACGGCTCACGGTCGCCATCGTGGACACCGGCATCGGTATTCCGGAAGACTCCCTGGACAGGGTTTTCGAGCGTTTTTACCGGGTCGACAAGAGCAGATCGCGGGCAACGGGCGGCACCGGCCTGGGGCTTTCCATTGTGAAGCATGCAGCCGAAATCCTTGGGTGGAATATAAAGATTTCCTCCGTTTCGACCGGGACAAAATTTATCATCGAGATTTAATGATTCTGATCGTCAGCCCTGCTTGACCAGGATCGACTCCATCAGGTTTGCGATATCCTCGCAGATATCAAGGACGGTCTCGACGCTCTCGAATATCTCTTTCCATTTAATAATCTTGATGGGGTCCTTCGTTTTGCTGAAGAGCTTGAGGATGATGGCGTCCCTGAGCTGGTCTCCCATGTTTTCAATCTGGTTGACCTCGATGCAGGCATCGTAGATGTCCTTGGGGTTCTTATGGTTCCGCATGGCCTTGATTCCCCGGCTGAGGGCCGATACCGACTGTACGATAAGGTCAGAGAACTGGATGAGATCATTGCTCACGACCTGGAGTTTATACAGCCGCAGGCGCTTTGACGTGGTATAGAGCATGTCCACAACGTTGTCGAGTTCGTGGGCCAGGGAATG
The DNA here is from genome assembly GCA_964654045.1 of uncultured Leptospirales bacterium. Lineage (GTDB taxonomy): Bacteria > Spirochaetota > UBA4802 > UBA4802 > UBA5550 > RBG-16-49-21. Next base: position 8,343 of record CAZZHU010000124.1, on the reverse strand, counting down.
GATGTCTTCGCGGTCGAAAGGGGTTATGAAGGTCCGGTTCAGCTTGTCGATGATGTCGTGGGTGATGGAATCGCATTCATGCTCCAGGTCGCGCATCATCTTTATTCCTTCATCGTTCCACTTGCCCTGGATTGCCAGCTCCTTGAAGGAGTTGGCCGCCACGGTGATTTTATCCGCCTGCTGGTCGAACATGTCGAAAAATTTAACTTCCTGAGGAATAAAACGAAATGCCATGTAGATGTCTCCTTTCGGGTAGCTGGATAGTAGATATCCGAAGTCAGGGAATTATATAAATTATAGGGGCCAATTCGTCAATATTAATGTTCATAATTCAGGAATTAATATGTCGGATTAAAAATATACAAATATGATGTATGTGTATATTGGGATTGATGTTTGTAATGAATCCCTCATCCCCTGCCCCTTCTCCCATTAAAATTTTGAAAAAAGGAGAAGGGGATAGACCATAAGGCCTTATTGAGGAAACCCTCTCCTTTTTTCCAGACTTTATGGGAGAGGCGCCAAACAGGAGGTTTCAGTGCCGAACGCGGACAGGATGTCCAAAAAGCGTTCGGCGTGTGCAGAGCACGGGTGAAGGGTCAATGGTTCCGTTGATTTATCCTTTCAATCGCTTCCTGAACCGGTATCTGAGCACCAGTCCTATCGAATTGAGCATCAGCACAAGGAGTATGAGGATTATGGCCGTGCCGTACTGGAGGTGCCGCGTTTCCTGGATATGCGTGCCAGCCGTGGCCATAACGTAAATGTGGTAGGGCAGGGCCATGACCTCGCTGAAGAGGGAGTCGGGCAGGTCCGGGGCGTAATAGGACGCGGCGGTGAACATGATAGGCGCTGTCTCCCCCGCGGCGCGGCCGAGGGAGAGCATCACGCCGGTGAGGATGCCGGGAAGCGCGTTGGGGAGCACGATCCTGAATATGGTCTGGAGCCTGGTGGCTCCCAGTGACAGCGACGCTTCGCGGTAGGTGGTCGGCACCGTCATCAGCGCCTCCTCGGTGGAGCGAATGATCACCGGCAGGTTCAGCACGCCCAGGGTGAGGGATCCGGCGATTATGGAAGTTCCGAAATCGAGGAATACCACGAACAGCGCCAGGCCGAAAAGGCCGAAGACCACCGAGGGCACGCCGGCCAGGTTGCTCACGCCGAGACGGATGACCTTCACCAGGGCGGGCTTTTTGGCGTATTCAGTCAGGTAGATCGCGGTGATGATCCCGATGGGAATCGACACCAGGGCCGATCCGATCATAAGGTAAAAGGTGCCGAGGATCGCCGGGAAAATGCCCCCTTTCGTCATTTCATTCGTCGGCATTTCTGAAATGAATTCCCAGGAAATGGCTGAATAGCCCTTCATGATGATGAATCCCAAAATGAAAACGAGCAGTGCCAGCACCGTGTATGACAGGATCCGGATAAGGGAAAACATGGTCTTTTCGATCGCCTCTGATTTCGCCTGCCGTGAGAGCATGTCAGTTCCCCTTGAATTTATACCTGCTGGACAGGTAATCGGCTATTATGTTGAAAATAAATGTTATGATGAAGAGTATGATGCCGATGGCGAAGAGGGCGTGGTAGTGGCTTCCGCCCACGGGGGCCTCCGCCATCTCCGCGGCGATATTCGACGTCAGGGGCCGCACGGGGGCGAAGATCGAGCCAGGCATTACAGCGGCTCCCCCCGCCACCATGAGGACCACCATGGTTTCGCCGATCACCCGCGATATGCCCAGGATCACGGCGGTCCAGATGCCCGACAGGGCCGCCGGAATGGTGATATGGAAGATCGTCTCCCACCGGTTTGCTCCCAGGGCGTATGATGCTTCCTTTAGCGAGAGAGGGACCGATGAAATGGCATCTTCGGATATGCTGGCTATGGTCGGGATCGCCATGAAGGCCAGCATCAGGGCGGCGTTGAAAAGGTTAAGGCCCGTGTCGACATTAAAATAACTCTGCAGGAAGGGGGCCACCACGACCATGCCGAAGAAGCCGATGATGACCGAGGGGATGGAAGCAATCACCTCGACGGCGGGCTTTACGACTTCACGAACCCGGGGAGACGCCAGCTCTGAAAGATACACGGCTATGGCAAGGGAGAGGGGCACTGCGAAAGCCGAAGCCAGCAGGGTCACCGCCACCGACGCCGCGATAAGAGGAAGAATGCCGAAACGGGGATTGACGCTCGTGGGGTACCACTGCGTCCCGAATAGAAAATCGTTCATGCCCACATCTTTAAGTATCGGGAGCCCCTCGCTGAAGAGAAAGATCATGATCAGAAGAAGCACGAAGAGGCATGACAGCCCGATAACCATGAAGAATTTTTCGAATATTTTCTCGGCTATGAGGCTCATGCCGATGCTTGTGTTCTTTTTTATTTTTCCGGCCATGGTGGTTTCGACAATCCGGTATTGGATTTTTTCAATTTCTATTATCAGGTATAAGATGACCTTGATTTATTAAGAAATTATAAAGGTATTATCAATAAAATATAAAAAACCATCCGCTTTTTTAATCCAGTCATGCTGTTTTCCGGAAAATACCGGCATTTTATCGGTATCCATACAGGTTATTCATTATCCGCCAGATAAAAAAGTCCCTGAAAACTCATGTGACGGAATTTACCGGGGACCGATCAGGCCATAATTACGCGGCGGGAAAACGGTTGCGGGACTGCTTCCAGTTTTTTGGTCTGGGCAGCGGTATGTTCCTGAGAAGGTGTCTGAAGGCCGCAAAGGTGGTGGCATATCCGACCTGGAGCACCTCGTCGCCGTTTTCGAAGACCATGCGGTTCTTATAGAACTCGTTTAGCCCATGGTTGCGGTGATAGTAGCAGGTTTCGCCGGAGCTTTTCTGGAATATGGTGCCTTTCACGCTTCCCCTGAATACGAAGGCGTCATTGTCGAATGTGGCATCCCGGTCTATGTAGATCTTGTGCCGGTAATGGCGGTCGATGGCTTCGGCTATCTTGCGGTGGCTTTCGGTAAGCTGCGCTGTGGCAAAGGGGGAGGGATATACCTGTTCAAAATGAAGAGAAACATTGGCCAGGCTCGAGAGCACCGCGGCGCAGTTGCTCACCCAGAGTTTCCCGATCACCGGTTTGTGCCGCAGCAGGTAGCCGGCCACGGCCTTGTGGGTCAGGATGTGGGTCAGTCCGTTGCTGCGGTCTTCTGGTCTAACGCAGGTGAGCCCCAGGTGCTGAACATCACCCACGCCGGGAACCTGCAGGATGACGGTTGAACAGAAGCCGGCCATGGTCCCGTCGCTCCGCCAGGCTGCCGCGATGACCGTGCCGGCAAGCTCGTCCCGGGACCCGGTCATCGCCTGGTACTCGGGAATCCCATCGAAGCAGGAGGACGCCACGCCGCGCATTGAAGCCACGAGATGCCGGAGGTCCACATCACCCAGGTGCAATCCCGGGCGGTACAGGAATTGATACCGGTACATCGCTTTTTTTTGCTTGTCTGTATGGTTCACGTCCTTCGTGTTATTTTTATTGATCTTTGGAATCATCAGCATGAATGGGTTTGCGTTGTTTCTTTTTTTCTTTTTCATCCGGTGTGCATCCTCCCTTGTTATTTATGGTTGTAAATTATGAAGCCCTGTCGCGTTTTCCGTCAGTAACCAGCGACGAATATATCCATTTCCAGGATGATTTCATCAACCTGACCGGGTCATCTCCCTTCATGACGGGGCCGAAGGTCACGGTGACAGGGACCTTGCGCTTTGAGAAGGTTTGCAGAAAATGGCGTATGAACGTATCGTCGCCCACCCACGCGTCCCGGGGATCTTCATATTCAACGGCCACGGGCACGATGGGAAACCGGTTTTGCGCGGCGATCTGGAATATGCCGGGCTTGAATGACAGCAGGCCGGGCCCCTCATGTGAAGTGCCTTCGGGGAAAACCACTATCGATGTGTGCTGCCAGAGGCGGCGTGCGACCTCCTCGCGCGATCGGCGCCTGCTGTCTGTGTTATCGCGGTCCACGAAGACCACGTCGACCAGGCGGCAGCCGTATCCCAGCACCGGCCACAGGGCCACCTCCTGCTTGGCGAGAAAGGTCGCCGGCGCCAGCTCTCCGATGGCGGTAATATCCATGTAGGAACGGTGATTGCTCACCAGGAGGACGCCGTCTTCTGGAGGAATGCCCCTGACGGTGACAGCGAGCCCCAGGGAGCGGTTGAGTTCTATTGCCCATCGATGGAGAATCCGCCGGTCCCGCCCGACGCTTCCGGCGCCGGTGTACCCGTTCAGGAGGTTGTTCACCGCGGCGCCGGCAACATGAATAAGGGTTATACCGAAGTATAGAACCAGCCTGCGCAGGGCGCGCACGTTACTCCTGTTGCCGGGCAAATGCTTGTTGTTATCTGTAGAATCAGTATCCCGGGAAATTGCGCGTTGTTCCATCTAGCCTCCCGCTGCTGGTTGTTATGTATACTCGTTTGAAAAAATAGCGGGTCGTTGTAAATTATTTATGAAGCATTCTTAAAAAATATCTGAATTTAATGATATGCGGCCTCGGGGAAATACTTCGTATCTTTAATCTCGCGGGATTGTAATTCAAAGCTCCAAGAATAGCAAATTTAACAATTTCTTTATAATCTCATCATGCAGGATTTACATGACATCCATAAATTGCAGTGCAAAATGATATATGGAGGAGAATACGATGAGAAGAATCAACAGGACAGCCGGCATACGTAAAGTCGCGCAAAAACGCCGGCATAACATATCGCGGGCAAAGCGGGTGAAAAGGATTTTCAACGACCTTTTTCACAGGACCAATGAAATTCCCTGCGCCGCAGTCAGCGAGAGGTGATGCGGTATTTGATCAAATCAGGGTCTTCTTCGTATGCATGCATAATTCTGCCCGGAGCCAGATGGCTGAAGCTTTTCTGAAAGATATCGGCAATCCCGGACCCTTCACTCTTTGATGGCGCGGACGACGAAAAACTAAAAAAGTACAGCCGAAGTCCGCGATATGATCAGGAAGGTAATTGAAGAGTGGGTCAAGGATCCGGCCTGACCGCGTCCCTTTATTACACAAAACACATAAAAGCATTATTGAAACCTTACCGGATATTCCTTTCTTGTGATTGAATAGTAAAACCGCAGTATGTTGTTAAGGATTGGAATATGCCAAAAGAACTTTCATTTGATACGAGTCTTATCAGCAAGGAAATCGCCACTATCGCTACCGGCCAGGTCGTATCCCCCGGCCGGCCGCGCATGAGCGTGATTCATCACCGCGCGCCGGAGCCAATGCCGGGGCAGGCCATCGGGAGGATCGCCAGCAGCCATTATTTCATACGGGATGATGTACGAATCGATGATCTCCTCAAAGAGCTCAACATGCATGCCATGGTCTCCTCCGCCGGCGTGGTTGATAAGGACGGGTCCATAATCGGCGTAATAACCAGGGGCATGTTTTTCGATATACTCGGGAGGCCCTTCGGCAGGGACCTGTACAAGAACAAGCAGATAGAGAAGATAACGTTCAATGCGAGGCGCTTTACATGCGGCGACAACATTTTTTCTGTCGCCGAAGAGATTTCTTCGGACCTGATGACGAACAGGGACATTCATTATATTCTGACTGACAACGGCGGCCGCTTTTTCGGCGTCTTTACCAATCGGGACCTTTTAATCTATCTTTCATATCTGACAACGCGCGACCTGGTTTTCGCAAAGAACATACAGTCGTGCATCATAAACGAGGAAACGATGGTCAGGAACGAACGCTGCGAGATGCTGGCCGCGACAAAAATGGCCAAGGACGTGGGGGGTGATTATTATACGGTGAGGAAATACGGCGAAACGGAATGGTTTTTATCGGTCTGCGACGTCGCCGGCAAGGGTATATCCGCCGCGCTCCTGTCGGTTCTGCTGGGAGGCGTTAATCATGTTTTTGATTTTACCAGCGGGATTCGGCAGTATGTCGTAAAACTCAACGACTATATCTATTCTTCATTGAAATCAGAGAAATTCATAACCGGCGTTTTTGCCGATTTCAACGAGGCTTCCGGAGACGTTACAATTATCGACGCGGGGCACTCGTTCATTTTCCTGGCGCGCAAGAAAAAGATCATACACCTCAACGGGGTTTCGGAAAACCTTCCCATCGGCATATCGTCCGCCTATAGCCCGGTCAGTTACCGCGTCAAGCTGAAGAAGAACGACATACTGGTCATTTTTACCGACGGGATCGAGGAACAGACGAATGCCGGGGGCGGAAAGTATGGGCCGGACAGGTTCAGGGATTTTTTCGTCAGGCTCGAAAATGAAAACCTGAAGATCGTCAAGGACAGTATATTTCATGACATCAGGAAGTTCAGAAGCGGCCAGGCTCAGGATGACGATATGACGATATTGCTGCTGCGCTATCTCGCGTAGCCTGAATCATGCCTGCCGGAGGGTCAACAATTCTCAAGCGCTATTAAGGGAATAATAACAGGATATTCATCATTTTTTAACAGGACCATTGTAGCATAACAGCATGATGAAACGATATTCATTCATGCATACAACCACAGAGGTAAATTGAGCTATGAAAAACGCGATAATAGTAGTGACCATGGTGATTACGGCCATCATGCTTATCATGCTGCTGCCGGCCTGATTGGATGGAACGATCTTGGCCGTGCTTGATGTGTCACTGGTAATTATTTGACCGGTTGTATAACTATTAAACGGGGGTAGGGGCGCAGTCTTTTGGCGGCTACCTCGCGGGGCTTTCCCGGGTACGAGGCGGCAGTTTCTCATCAATTCAATTGTAATAAAAAAAAGCAGAATAAGTAATACATTTTACACTTGCAATTGTTGGGATTAGATAGTATTATGTCTCCCAGAGTGTATGCTAGACACTAACTCCAACAAGATATTCGTCCTCGATACCAACGTTGTTCTTTATGATTACCGCTGCATCTACTCCTTTGAAGAGCACAATGTCGTAATCCCCATAACCCTCCTGGAAGAGATCGATAAATTCAAACGGGGAAACGAGATCATCAACTATAACGCGAGGGAGTTTTCCCGCGAGCTCGACGCCATCATCGGCTACGATCTCCCGGGCACCGGCGTGCCCCTGGGCACGGGCGGTTTTCTCTTCGTGGAAACCAACGTGAAGATGGGGAAGGACCTGAAGGACATCTTCTGGGAGGACAGCTCGGACCACCGGATCCTGTCCCTCGCCCACAATCTCGCGGGCCAGTACGGGAGGGAGCGGGTCTTCCTGGTGTCCAAGGACATCAACCTGCGCATGAAGGCGAAGAGCATCGGGGTGCAGGCGGAAGACTACGAGACCGGCAAGGTCAAGGACATCAGCGAGCTCTATACCGGGAAAAACATCATCGAGAACGTGGAACCGGGCCAGGTCGACCGGATTTATCGCGAGGGTGCCATCCCCTCGAAGGACCTCCTCAATGGCCGCGACCCCTTTCCGAACGAATACTTTATCGTGCGTAACGGGACCAAGAGCGCCCTCACCGCGTACCAGAAGCACTCGGGCCGGCTCCATGTCGTGGAGAAGAAAAGGGCCTACGGCATCCAGCCGCGCAACGCGGAGCAGACCTTCTCCCTGGACGCCCTCATGAACAATGACATCAAGCTCGTTACCCTGGCGGGAAAATCCGGCACGGGCAAGACCCTGATGGCCCTGGCCGCGGCGCTGGAGCGCCGTAACAGCTACAAGCAGATACTCCTGGCGCGGCCCATCATACCCCTTTCGAACCGGGACATAGGCTACCTGCCCGGCGACATCAGGAGCAAGCTCGACCCCTACATGCAGCCCCTTTTCGACAACCTCTCGGTAATCAAGAACCAGTTTGACGAGGACACGCAGGACTACCGGCGCATATCGGACATGGTGAACAACGAGAAGCTCCTTATCATGGCCCTGGCCTACATCCGGGGCAGGAGCCTCTCGAAGGTATTCTTCATCGTGGACGAGGCGCAGAACCTCACTCCCCACGAGGTGAAGACCATCATCACCCGCGCCGGCGAGGGGACCAAGATCGTCTTCACCGGCGACCCCTACCAGATCGATACCCCCTACCTCGATTCGCGCTCCAACGGCCTCACCTACCTCATCGACAAGATGAAGGGCCAGGAGATATACGCCCATATCACCCTGGAGAAGGGGGAGCGCTCCCAGCTCGCGGAGATCGCCAGCGACCTGTTGTAGTAAAAACGAATAATCCCCGGTTTTTATTTAAAATTATTATTGCTATTTGTAACAAAATGGTTCACGGATTGTATAAGATATAAACGGATTGCCGCTAGTTATCAGGATTTTTATAAATTAAACTTGTTGCATAACTTATTTTTTTAATGGGGTT
>CAZZHU010000123.1:0-13705 GCA_964654045.1 uncultured Leptospirales bacterium | reverse complement strand
TAATAGCCCTTCATGACCTGCGGGCCGCGGACCAGGATCTCGCCGTCATCGGCGACCCTGCATTCGGTCTGCGGGAACGCCGGGCCGCAGGTGCCCAGCTTGATCGGCTTCAAATACTTGAAGGTGGTCAGGTGCGTGATCGGCGTGGTCTCGGTGAGGCCGTAGCCCAGGTGTATCTCGACGCCGATGATCTGGAAAAACGCGTTGATCTCGTCGGACAGGGGCGCGCCGCCGACCCCGATGGTTATCATCCGGTCGAGCCCCAGGGCCTTGCGGAGCTTCGAGTAAATGAGCTTGTCGAAGAGGCGGTAGACCGCTCCCACGGGAAAGGGGATCGTCCTGTTGGCAAGGATATAGGGGAGCGCTTTCCTGCCGACGCCCATGGCGGCGTTGAACAGCGCCTTCTTGCTTCCCGGGGCGTTCCTCAGCTGCCCCATGACGCCTTCGTATATCTTTTCAAGGACGCGCGGCACGTATATGGCCAGGGTGGGCCGTACCGCCTTCAGGTCCTCGACCAGGGTCTCGGCCCCTTTCGTATAGGCGATGGTGCCTCCCTCGTGGATCGCGGTATTGTAGCCGACCGTGCGCTCCAGCGCGTGGGACAGGGGAAGGAGCGATACGCAGAGGAACTCGTCCGGAAAGGGATGATGCTCGGCGAACTGCTTGACGTTGGCCACCAGGTTCCTGTGTGTGAGCATGACTCCCTTGGGGTCCCCCGTGGTGCCGGAGGTGTAGATGATGGTCGCGGTTTCCTTGGGGTCGATTTTTCTCAGGCGCCTGTCTATTTCCCTGAGGTTGAGGTTCTTCCGCCCGATGGCAAGGGCGTCCGAGAACCTGACCACCATCCTGTCCTTGTAGTCGAGATCGTCGAACACGATGATCTCTTTCAGATGCTTGAGGTTCTTCTTTTCCTTTAACAGGTTGTCAACCTGGAACTTTCCGGCGCACATGCAGATTGTTGACCCGGAGTCGTTCAGCACATAGGCGGCTTCGGGTCCCGAGTTGGTCGGGTACACGGTGACGTCGATCCCTCCGATGGCCAGGGTGGCGATATCGGATATGCCCCATTCGGGCCGGTTGCCTGAATAGATGGCTATCTTGTCTTTGGGTTTGGCGCCCTTTTTCAGAAAATAGGAGGCCAGCTCGTCGACCTGCCTGCCGGCTTCACCGTAGGTGTACTCTTTCCAGCTTTTGTCCTCGTTGCGTATTTTAACAAATATCTTTTCGCGGGATTTCTCGACCTGGTTCTTGAACAGGCCCGGAATCGTCGTTTCATCGTAGGGCTTGAATGCGCTCATGATATGCCTCCTTATGCTTTATTACGCTTTTCCCGGCCTGAGAAACTTGCGTTAAAAAGCCGGTACGAGCGGCATTCGTTTCATACTATACAAGGTCTGGAAGGCCCGGTTCTGTGTCAACAAAACTATCAATTTTAAATTACTCAAATATTGTGATTTTTCAAACGAAAGAAGATAATTAATTTACAATCGTTAAAGTTATTCCTATCAGGTATGGGCATAGACATGCAAGGGTCTGAATAATAACCTTGTCGCTCAAGACAACAGGGGGAGGGCCTTGAAGACCATTTGGCGGTACTGATTTTTCCTGCGACATTGTTTTTTTGATATTCTTGGACGGTAATCAACAGTCGACAATACATGTAAGGATATCGTGGAGAACAGAAAAAATCGCTGGACAGCGGCCTTTTTTTATAGCATGATCATCCTGTAGTAGCCGTGGGTAACATACATATACAAAATTCATAACTTGCTTTTTAAGAACGCGCCGAATACGGCATGAAATCTAAACGACATCCCGACTCCTTTAACTGGAAAAGGCGTCGGTAAACATGTCCCTGAACCGCCCGGATGCGGGTTTTGGGACGCACTCTTATTGAGGATTGGTTCAACGTATGGGAAATTCCAATAAAAATACGAAAATCGGAGTAAGACTGCTTTTTATCTGGGCCATTGCTTCAAACGTTCTTATATTTGCCGCTACAGCCTCCTTGCCCGGCGTTTTCCCTGTGCTCCTCTTTGCGGCGATTACTCTTTTAACTATCGTCCTTTTTATTTCCTATTTACGCCGGCTTTTTGTTCCCCTCTCGCGCTTGAATGATTATATAAACGCCAGGGACTATGATAAGAAAATAAATCCGGCGCATTTCGGCAAGCTCAAAGGCATGGCGGAATCGATTCAGGCATTTTTCGAAAAGGTGGATTATTATTTATACGAAATGAACACCACGACGGATTACCTGACCGAGTCGCTGGACAGCATATCGCAAACCGCGGAAAAATTTTCCGACGATTCCCAGTCGCAGGCCGGCTCCACCGAGGAGATCATGGCGACAGTCGAGGAGATCTCCGCGGAGATGGATTCCGTGGCCAGTCTGGCCGGCATGCAGTCGAGCAATATGGCGTCCCTTTCATCAGATGTGCAGAGCATGAACAAAAGCGTAAAGCAGATAAACGAGGAAGTCCGCAAAATGCACGGCGTTACGAATGAATTGAACGACGTGGCCGCGCTCGGAAAAAAGTTCATAGGGAACCTGGGCGGCAGCATGGAACTCATTCGCAACAGTTCGGCCGAGGTGTCCGGGGTCGTCGGCATCATAAACGACATATCGGACCGCATAAACCTTCTTTCGCTCAATGCGGCCATCGAAGCGGCGCGGGCGGGGGAATCCGGCAGGGGGTTCGCCGTCGTCGCGGATGAAATATCGAAGCTTGCCGAAGCCACGGCGGACAGCATAAAAAATATCGCGGAGCTTATCGAGCGGAACGACGGCATAATCAAATCCGAACAGGTTAATATAGAGAAGATGATCGACGTCATAGGCAAAATGTCCGAGGGCAACTCGGAGATAACACGCATCGTGACCATGATCTTCGAAGCCATGAAAAAACAGGTCGAGCACAACGAGGCGATAAACGTCAGCGTGTTGAAGTTCAGGGAAATGTCTGACAGGATACGGGAGGTCACCGACGAGCACAAGAACGCCGTGGGCGAAATCTCCAGGGCCATTGCCAGCATTGATGAAAAGACCCAGTCTCATGCGGAAAATTCAAGGATGCTTTCGAACCACCTGATAGAATCTTCCAGCATAGCCAGGGCGATAAAGGACAAGGCGCAGAACATTTAATCCAGGGGAGGATATCTATGGCTTCTTTCAAGGCATTCACGCCTAACGCGGAAGTAAACGGGGAAACGATTCTGTCCGTCGTGGAAGGTATAGGGCAGGTGAAGGCACGGGCCCTGGCCATACTCACCGAGTGCGGTATAGCGAATCCGCAGCCGGGCAAGTGGTACCCGCAGCAGGGATGGCTCGACGCGTTTTTGAGAATATCAACCGAGACCGGGGCCTTCACCCTGTTCAACATCGGAAAGAAGATCCCGGAAAATGCCCAGTTTCCCCCGGAGATAAACGATATCTACAAGGCCCTGGCCGCGATAGACGTCGCGTATCACATGAACCACCGCATTAACGGCGAGGTGCTGTTCAACCCGAACACGGGAGTGATGAAAGAGGGCATCGGCCACTACGGGTTCAACAAGAAGGATGACAGGAACGTGGTCATTGTCTGCGAGAACCCGTATCCCTGCGATTTCGACAGGGGCATAATCGACTCCATGGCCCAGAGGTTCAAGCCCGCAACCGCGTCTTTTGTCAAGGTGAAGCATGACGATTCCGCGCCGTGCAGGAAGAAGGGCAACGAATCGTGCACCTATCTCGTGTCCTGGTAATGCAGTAACCTCATCCCACAACCCTTCTCCATTACATGGAGAAGGGGAACTGCTTCCATCATAGGCTCTTCCTGATCAAAATACCTTCCCGCTTCATGTTGAATCAGCTTTAAATGTCTGCCCCGATTGGTGTACAAACGTTTGCGGGCCTGTCGGGGAAACGCGATTAAACCTGCCCGCTCCATCCCCATATGATTTTTTCAAAAAAAGCTTGCAAAAAATTAAACGATTAAACGTAATACCCAACTGTTTAAACGTAATGTTTATTCCGGGTCACGCGCCGCGAGTATGAGAAAACCCCGGCCGGAGACCGGGACGTGAAACATTGATGCCGGTGATTGCCGGAATTCATGTAAAAAATTTACGACGGGGGTGTATCATGAAGATTGTCTTTGTAATCGACAGCTGGAACGGCGGCAACGGCGGCGTGGTGGCCACCAAGCGTATCGTGGATGAACTCATCGCGCGGGGACACGAGGTCCGCGTGGTCTCCACCGGACAGCACACGGGTCCCTACGAGTTTTATGAAGTACCCGGGTATTATCTTCCTTTTGTGAGGGAATCGCTGGAAAAAATGAATTTCCTCTTCGCCAGGGGGAAGACCGGCACTCTCATGAGAGCTTTTGAAGGCGCCGACCTGGTGCAGGTGCAGTTCCCCTTTTTCGTCGCTCGCAAGGCGGTCAGGGTCGCAAAAAAGATGGGCATCCCCGTAACCGGCGCCTGCCATGTCCAGCCCCAGAATATCATTTCCGCCATGGGGAAGGAAGACCCGATGATGGAGCGGATGTTCCATGCCCTTTTCAATTTCTGCCTGTTCAGGCAGGTGGATTCCATACACTGTCCCTCGTCATTCGCGGCGCGCATGCTCCTGGAGCATGGCAGCAGGGCCCATTTCCGGGTTATATCCAACGGGATCCCCCGGGAATATCAGCCCGTAAAGATGCCCCGTCCCTACTGGTATGCCGACCGGTTCGTGATCCTCAATATCGGCCGCCACGCCATGGAAAAGCGCCAGGGGCTGCTTATCGAAGGCGTCATGAAATCAAAATACAAAGAAAACATCCAGCTGATCCTGTGCGGGAAGGGCGAGGACACGGAAAAGCTCGTTGCGATGGGCAGGGAACTGCCGGTGAAGCCACTCATCGAATATGTTTCCCATGAAGACAAGATCCGCTGCCTCAACACCGCCGACCTGTACCTGCATTCCTCCGTGGTCGAGCTGGAAAGCCTTTCCTGCCTGGAGGCCATCGGCTGCGGCCTTCCCTGCCTGATCGGCAATTCGCCCTACAGCGCCGCGCCGCAATTCGCCCTGGACGAGCGCTTCCTCTTCGCCATGGACGACAGCGATGCCCTGGCGGAAAAAATCGATTACTGGTACGAGAACCGAGGGGCCCTCGCGCTGCTCAGGGAACCGACGCTGGAGATGGCGGACAACTATCGCATGGACCGGTGCATTACGGAGATGGAGGAATTCTTCCATGAAGTCGTTGCCGGCACGCTCAATGCGTCTGAAATTTCCGGCGAAGTCACGAACATCCAGAATGATTTCTTCCTGAACCGATCCGAAGAGGCGCTCAGCGTGAAAAGCCGGGGGCAGGATTTGCTATGAACATGAAGCGCAGGCCGGATATACCCCGGGATAAAATAATCCAGGTCAATAATATCAAGAAGATTGACTTTGATAAGCCGTACAAGTTCATCTACATGGACTGGTGGTACGATCTTCTCGTTGCCGTTCCCTTTCTCATATCGTATATCATAACGATATTCTGCGCCATTTTTTTCGGCTTCAGGTCCGTCGGCAGGAAAAACCTGAAGATACTCCGGAGGAGGGGTTGCATCACCATATCGAACCATTGCCACTACTTCGACACGGTGTTCGCGAATTTCGTGGTCCTGCCGAAGCCGCTCCATACCGCGGTGGCGCAGAGGAACTGCGAGGTGCCCATCGCCCGGCAGCTTCTCAGGATACACCGGGCCTTCCCCATTCCCGCCAAGGGCCGTGGCCTGGAAATGATCACCGGCCCGGTCGGCGAGGCGCTGAAGCGGAGGCACCATATCCATTTTCTTCCCGAGGGCGACCTCGTGATGCTGAGCCAGACCATACACCGCTTCAAGCCGGGCGCCTTCATTCTTTCGTGCATGCACCAGGCGCCCATGGTCCCCATGGTCTACATCATCAGGCGGAGAAAATTCCGGGGTAGGGAGATGGGTCCGGCCTGGATCAGGATCACCCAGGTCATCGGGGAGCCGATGTTCCCCCCGCCCCTGAACAGGGACGGCTCTATCCCGAGGGATGAGGTGGAACAGATGGCGGACCGGGCCGCGTCCTGGATGGAAAATACCATCGCGCACTATCACGGGGAGAATAAGGTATGACCGCGGAATCCGGCGACATGAAAGAACTGATCGTGATCGACGATATCACCAAAACGTATCATCTCGGGGACGTCAGTGTCGAGGCGCTGAAGGGCGTGTCCCTCGCCATCCACGAGGAGGAGTTCACCGTCATCGTGGGACGGAACGGATCGGGGAAGTCCACGCTGCTGTACCAGCTCGGCCTGCTGGACCGGCCGGACTCGGGCAGTATCCGCTTCGAGGGCCGCGAGGTCAGCCGTGTCTCCGACAAACACCGGCGGCATCTCCGGCTCACGTACCTGGGGTACATCTTCCAGGACTACGCCCTGATAGCGGAGCTCACGGCCCTTGAAAATGTCATGGTGCCGGCCATGATGCTGGAGAACCGGACCACTGCCAGGAAAAAGGCCGGGGCCCTCCTGGAAAGGGTCGGGCTGGGAGCGCGGCTGAATCACCTGACCAGGCAGCTCTCCGGCGGCGAGCAGCAGAAGGTGGCCATTGCGCGGGCCATGGTCAATGATCCCCGGGTCATCATCGCGGACGAGCCCACGTCCAACCTGGATTCCCTTGCCGCGAAGGACGTTTTGAGAACGTTCGAGATGATCAATAACGAGCACGGCCATGCCATCGTTATGGTCACCCACGAGCAGGATGAGACCGTGTATGCGAAGAAACTGATACGATTATCCGACGGGAGAATGCAATGATCGGCGAATGGAAAATCCCTTTTTTCCTGGTCGCAAGATTTCTCAGGCGCGGAAGCAAATGGACGATCTTTTTCATCATCCTCCTCATGTCCATCGCCTTCGTGAACCTTATATTCGTGACCTCGCTCTTCAACGGCATAATCGAGGCGGTCAACAACCAGGTGATAGACACCCACATGGGTCATATCTACCTGTTACCCCCGGAAGGGTCTGAATATTTCAGCGACGCGGGCGAGGTTTCCGGGAAAATCACAAGCCTGAAAAAGGTGCGCGGCGTCAGTCCCCACCTGTATGTTCCCGGAAGGATCATATACAAGAATATCAGCGGCAACTGGCAGATCGTGGCCATCGACCCGGAAAAGGAAAAGACGGTCACCAACGTATCGAAGAACATGATCGAGGGGGCATACCTGGATAAGAACGATACCGATACAATCATCATAGGGCGCCAGATAGCCGGGGGAAAGAACGTGGAAATGAACGCCCTTTCGTTCAGGGGAGCCAGGGCCGGGGAATCGGTCACCCTCGATGTGGGCGGGTTCAGGAAAACGTTCATTATTAAAGGGATTTTCTATACCAGGTTTCTCGATACGGACAAGCGGGCCTTCATCAGCCGCAGGTTTCTCGATGATATGATGCCTCAACTGGGCAGCATGGCTTCAAGCATGATCATCCGCATCGACAAAACCGGGGACGAGAAAAAAGTGATTCACGCCATTGAGGGCATGAAGGTCCGGGGCAAGTTCTTCTCGTGGAAGGAGGTGGCCGGGTACCTGGACTCGGTCACTGAGAGCTTCACCCACATTAATACGCTGCTGACCATGGTCGGGATGCTGATAGCGGCCATCACCATATTCATTGTCATTTATGTGGATATTTCCTCCCGGCGCCAGCAGATCGGCGTGCTCAGGGCAATCGGCATCAGGCCCTCCCTTATCCGTTTTACATACGTTTTGCAGACCCTGGTCTATTCCCTGGCGGGCATCCTGATCGGCCTGCTGGTCCTGCTCCATGGCATAGTCCCCTGGATGAAGAAACATCCCTTCGAGATGCCCATCGGTGACGCCATGCTGGTCGTCGATTATAACGATCTTCTTTTCAGGGCGGCGCTGGTGCTGATCGTTGCGGTGCTGTCCGGTTTGATCCCGGTCTTTATCGCCACGAAAACAAAAATTCTTGATGCGATTTTCAACAGGTAGCCCGTACCAGGCCCCATCCCCGGGTTCCGCGGCACCATTATGTTCTTGACAGTCCCGCCATGGTACTGTTTTCAATTATTACAATAGACTTGCTGCAATTCTTAATTAATGAAAGGGGTCCAAGGGGCGAAGCCCCTTACAAAGCCCCCCGCATTCCGGCCAGTCGGGACTGCGGGGGTGAGACGCCAGTTACGCAACAAGTCTGATATTCCCGGAAAAAACAAGAGACCATGAAAAGAAAGAATAACCCGCCGAAAGATGACGTAAAAAAAGAGATCATCATCAAATCCCGTGAAATTATCTCCAAGATGGGATACAAGAAATCAAGCACCGAGGAGATCGCCAGGTCCCTGAACAAAACCAAGGGAGCCCTGTATCATTATTTTGAAAACAGGGAGGAGATCATCAAGGAAGTCCTGAAGTACGAGGGCCAGCTGGTAAAGGAGGCCGTCAGCAAGGCCCTGGTCAACGAAAAGGAACCTGACAAACAGCTGTATAGTTTCTTCTTTGTAAGGGCACGGCAGGTGTACGAGCTCTGGTCGTTTTATCAATCGGTGATCGCCGAATATTTCAACAGGTATTCCTTCATCATGAATACACTGAGTGAATATACGTCCGAGGAACAGACGATCCTGGAGGGCATCCTCAGGGAAGGAAACAGGATGAAGGTGTTCAATGTAAAAAATGTCAGGCTTACGTCAAGGTCGCTGATAAAGGCGATGAGGGGATATGATTTCTTCCTGTTCCAGGGCGTGCGCTTCGAGGATATCGAGGATGAAATATCTGAAACACTGCGGATAATCATCAAGGGCCTGGCCTGACCGGCCGTTTCGCCGCACCCTGCGCGATAAGATACATTGTTTGACCTTGCCGTGCCCCTGCCGATTCAAAAATCACAGTTTCCCCGTCTTATGTATCAGTTTCAGCGTTTCTTCGTAGATCGTTCTGCGCGGGCCGATGGCGATCATCGAGATAATTCCTGATTTTTCAGGCCTGAAAACTATCCTGAATTTACCGACACGAAGGCTCTTGAGGCCTTCGAGGTCTTCCTTGAGATTCTTTCCGATTTTCGGGTCCTGCAGGATCGCTGCCAGGCCGTTTTTTATCTTTCTTTTTATACCAGGATGCAGTTTCGATATGAAAAGCCTTAAATCGTCCGTTACTCGTAATCTTTTCATCCGCGGCTTTCGTTATTTTCCGAAAATGTCCTCGAGGCTGTACAGGGATGAGCCCTTTTTATGTTTTTTAAGAGAAGCTTTTATTTCTTGTAAGAATTCGGGATCGTTCTTTATGACCCGCGTTTCTTTTAGGCCTTCATATTCCTCCGGGCTCATCAGGATCGCCACATCACGACCGTTCCTGGTGATCATTATTTCGCCTTCGTAGTTTTCTATCCGGTCGACAATCTGGCTCAACTTGGCCTTCGCTTCCGCTAACGGTATCGCCTTCATTTTGTCCGCCTTATCAAATTGGTCTGAATTATAGTCAATATATATTAATGGCGCAGCAGGGTCAAGTTTTATATCCGAGTTTCGGTGGTTCTCATTAATAATTAGTCGCGGTTCAGGAGGTGGCTTCCGGAGCGAAAACAAATAAGTATTTCTTACATAGTTAATTACTAAGTGCCATGCAACGAATATAAAGCTCATCATCCAGTGAACCCTCAAAACATCCGCCCGAAGGGCGGATACTGATAGGCGATTGTTGTCCGAGCCCTCACCGAACGAAGCGAAGCGAAGTGAATGAGGGTGAGTTAATCGCCAAGCCCGTCGCGGCGTTTGAGCGACCGGGATGGGAGTGCGCGAGAGGGAAGGACGGAGTGTCCTTCCCTCTCGCATTCTTGCACGACCCGCATCCGGTCAAAAATTGTAGCACTCATTAAACAGCATGATCAGGTCGTCCCGCGACAGCTCCCCCGTCTCATTGAAAAAAGCCGATGACCGCTGCATCATCCACTCTTCCCGCGGCGCGCGGACATTGTAGTAAACGGACGGGAAGACCTTCACGTCGAGGTCCCGCAAAAACGCGACGGTGTCCCGCACCTCCTCTTTCCCCTGGCCGGGAAGGCCGAGGATGAAGTAGGCGCGCACGTTCATGGCCAGCTTCCGCGCGGCCCGGGCGACGCGGGCGAACCGGTCCGAGTCGAAGGGCCGGCCCTGCTTTTTCTGCAGCTCCGCCGAATGGCTCATGAGGGAAATATTGAGCTCGCCGAAACCGGCCCGGCGCATGAGGGAGAGCAGGTCCTCGTCCATCTGCTCCAGGGACACGCCGTTCATGGCGGCGCAGTCCAGGCGCCTGCCGGCCGATTCCTGGCAGGCGATGAGCTCCCCGAGGAGGGCGGCGGCACGCTCCCGCGACGCGAAGAGGTTGTCGTCCTCGAAATTGATCATGTCGGCGCCGAAGCGCCCGGCGCATTCCCGCACCTCCGCCATGACCGATTCAACGCTCCGTTCGCGGTACGTGCCGCCCCACACGGCGTGGACCGTGCAGAAGCCGCAGCGGTTGGGGCAGCCGCGGGAGGTTATCATCGAGACCGCCCTGCGATGATATGTTTTGAAGTCGCGTTCGATAAGCGCGTCCCGGGCGGGGAAGGGGAGCGAGTCGATCTCGCTCCCGCCGCTCCCGCTGTTCCGGACGACTTCGCCGCGGTCGAGGCGGATGATGCCCGGGACCAGGGAGAGGTCGCCGCCGGCGCCGAGGCATGCCATGAGCGCCACCGCCGCGCCTTCCCCTTCGCCGGGGACCACGAAATCGGCGCCGGCCTCGCGCAGATGGCGCTCCGGGTAGAGCGCCGCGTGGTAGCCGCCGGTGACCACCGGGATGCCGGGCGCCGATTCCTTTGCCAGGGCGATGGCCGTTTCAGTTTCACGGTAATAGGGCGTGAACAGGGACGGAATGAAAAAGATGTCCGCTTTCACGGCGCGTATTCTCCGGCGGATTTCCTGGAAGCTGAGGCCGTAATGTGAATAATTCCTGAAGGGAAACCGGCAGCGGAGATCGGGGTGGCCGATATATCTCTCCAGGTACGCGAATTCTTCGGGGAGAGGCAGAACGCTCTTCTTCGGCGAATGGCCGTTGATGAGGACCGCTTCATGACCGGCGGACCGTACCGCGGCCATGATGTAGAGAAGCCCCAGGGGCTGGCGCCGTATCGACGTGGAGTAAAAGTCCCGGATGGGAGGGTTGATGAAACAGGCTTTCATTTTTTGCCCGGTCCGCGCCGGGGTTTGCGCCGTCCGGCGACCGTGAAGTACAGGTGGTAGGCGCAGTCAGGGCCAAGGAGCTTTGCCGCCTCCCCGGGGGGGAGCACGGCTTTCCCCTCCAGGATGAGCCTCCGGTATTTGTACTTCAGGCGCGCGATTTCCGCTTCATTGTCTTTCATGACGGTCCGTCCCATGCTTTTATAATAATTGTCTTGTTGCAAATCATATTTTACTATTCCGGGGTTAATGGGTAAGGGGGTGCGGGACGCAGTTTCGCAACAAGTCTATTATTACACGGAAAAAATGTTTGATTAGTTTTGATATTTTTTATACACTATCGGTTCCCGGGGCGGCTGCCGTGACACGGATCCGCCGCACATTATCATGGCGAGGAAATATGATGAAAACAAGGAGCGCGTGTTTTATCGCCCTTCTCGCAGGGGCGATAACCCTCTCTTCAGGAGGCGGCCTACCGGCGCAGGAAAAATCGATCATCGATTATTACCGGATGCTGGACCGGTCCCGGCTGACCGGCGGCAAGTTCTCATTTTACCAGGAGAAAAAGAAATGGCGCGTGAAGTCGCCGGTCACCGGCGCCGAACTGCAGCCCGTCGTGGATGTGCCCGGCGGCTACATACTGGTGTCGGATCCCGGTACGGGCGGCGGCACCTACACCCAGGAAATAGCGCTCTTCCTCACGAAGGCCGGCGCGGCCTTCCTGGGCGTGAACGAGACAACCTTCAATGGCGCCTATTTCGAGCGCGCCATCCATTTCTACCGGCATGACGGGAAAAAACTTGTGCCGGCTGACAGTGTCCTCCCCGCGCTTGAAGCGCGCCTGTATTTCAAGGAGGGCTATGACGCGTCAGCGGCGGCAAACAAGGTGCGCATCGGGTACTCCCTGCCGCGGAAGGGAACCACGGTGACGGCGGCCATTGACACGATGCTGCTGGAGCGGGCGGCCACGAGCGGAGATTTCCCGCCGGCGGAGGAACGGCAGAGCCGGGAGGCGCTGAAAAATATCAGGTATACAACAATCGAGCTGAACTGGGACATGGGAAAGGGAAGGTTTACCATCGGCAGGAAAATTCCCTGATACGGCCGGCGCCGCGAACAGCGCCCCGGCCCGCTCCCGGGGATGGTATCATTCCCGGCGCATGGCAATTACAGCGGGCTCCTGATCCCCTTGAGATGAGGATTGTATACTTTCGTGTAGATCGTCGTCGTGGAGATGTTCCTGTGCCCCAGGAGCATCTGGATATGACGGATTGAAATCCCGTC
The DNA here is from genome assembly GCA_964654045.1 of uncultured Leptospirales bacterium. Lineage (GTDB taxonomy): Bacteria > Spirochaetota > UBA4802 > UBA4802 > UBA5550 > RBG-16-49-21. The sequence goes on along the minus strand of CAZZHU010000123.1, from coordinate 1,210 downwards.
CTCAAGCAGGTGCGTGGCAAAGCTATGGCGCAGGTCATGGGGCGAGGCTTTCCGGGTGATACCGGTCCGCTTGAGGGCGTTCTCGAAAATCTTCTGGACCGTCCTCCCGGAAAGCTTCCGGCGCCTGCCCCGCGCGTCAATCATGGGCGACTGGAAAAGATAATCCTCCGGACCCTTGCCGAGCATGAACCGGGCCACGTCGTCCCTGATCTTTTCCGAGAAAATCGTCACCCTGTCTTTTCTTCCCTTGCCTTCCTTCACGTGGATGGTCAGGTCGCTCAGCACGATATCGCGCACCCTCAGGCTCACCAGCTCCTCCAGTCGCAGCCCTGAGGAGTACATGAGCGCCAGCATGGTCCTGTGCTTGAGATTGTTGATGGAATCGAGGATGCGCCGGATCTCGTTCCGGGTCAGGACGACCGGCAGCTTCTTCGCGTCCTTCAGTCCTTCGACGTATGAAAGATCGATTTCCCTGCCCAGGACTTCCCTGAAATAGTATGAAATGGCAAAGCGATGAATACGCATCGACGAGTTGGACGATTTTTTATCATTGGTCATGAACAGAAAATAATCGTATATATCGCTGTACGACGCATCGTCGATAAGTCGGTTCCTGAATTCCATGCACCATTCATTAGCACCGGCAAGGGCGCCACGATAAATTTTGACGGTCTTAGGGGAATAGCGCTTCAGCTTCAGGGCGTTTTTGAATTCTTCAAACTTACGGGGATACAACTTCTTTACAATGGACCCGTCCCGGGAGGAAACCCGGATCTCTCCACCAGGCTGATGATACCATTTTTCCAGCTCAATAAAAACTTTGCGGTGAACCTGAAGGGTTTCCTGATAATACTTTTTAATGTAGATAAAATCCTGATGGCTGATTTTGCCCTTATTTTTAAGAAAAAATTCATATATTTCATCATTTGAAATATATTTCGGTTCACTTTTTTTGGGATACATTCTCATCAATTCATGAAGAATTTCATTTCCGGCCATACCCGTTTCCTTTTGTATCATGCTATGCCATCATAAACGAACTTTAAGTTCGTTTTATTAAAACTTTTCTTCAATATCTTCAAATTTTTTTTCGGTTGACAGTAAGCTCGGAAATCGTAAGGATTATAGACAAATTCAGAAATACGACCAAGTTTAGTTAGCCGAAATGGACGCCCCCCTTTTTTAGCCTTTGCGCCGGCCTTCCTGGCCG
>CAZZHU010000122.1:0-14005 GCA_964654045.1 uncultured Leptospirales bacterium | reverse complement strand
TTCATACTTCATGTCATCTCCATAAGACCGTCATACGATATCAGAGGGTCACTCGCCGCGCTGATATCGTCCTCTCCGCTGCTGGCTTTTTTTTAAAGGATCGCCGTCCCGCTCTGCACTATTCGGGCCCCATGAAAACTTTATATATTCGTGTGCTCCGTGGAGCCAGCCAACAGGAGGCACCCGGAAAACCGACATTACAAACAACAATACAGTTACGGCCCCGCTAATGACAACCGCGCGGTTCAACCCCGCGAAAACGCCGAAGCCGTTTCTGAGATATGAGACAAGGGCCTTCCAGTTATACATGACATGTAAAATCGACAGTATTATAAATACAAGAGAAAAAGTAATATGAACGCTCTCCAGGCTTTCTTTATCAAGAAAACAGAAACGCCATCCAATTGCATCAGCCACCCTGCAATTTGGCGCGAGATAGAGAGCGATGCCCGAGAAGAGCAGCACCAGAAAGGACATTGTTGTCCCGATTGAAATATATTTTCTTTTTGAATTATCCAATTTATTATCCATCACCGACCGCTCCAATTAATGACGTAATGACGCGCACCTTTCACCTTAAAGATAGGGAAAGCGATTCAATATCATGCGCCTGAAGGTGAAATAAACATAATCATGCTATTTGCGCACCATGACTGCGCCGCACTTGGGGCATTTCTGCTGCATGCAGGGGACCCCCTGCCGGTGCGGCGCGGCGGCCCCGCAGGAGGGACACACGCACTCGCCGCCTGGACCCGCACCGCCGCCGGGGCCCATGCCCCTGCCGCCCTGTCCGCGCCCCATGCCGCGACCTCCGCCGCTTCCGGACCCGTTTCCTTTTCCCTGTCCTCCGCGCATAACCATACCTCCTTTTAGATATATACCTTACTATTTCATCGATATAGCTTCAAGCGGGCACACCTCGACGCATGCCGCGCATCCGGTACAGAGGTTTTCATCAATCCCGGCAACCTCGCCCACCGTTATCGCCCCTGCCGGGCATTCAGCCTCGCAGGCCCCGCAGCCGCTGCATATGTTCCTGTCAACCTGTGCTTTCAATCTTCCTTCTCCTTTTTGTATACTGTAATCATTTTTCTTTTTCTCTTCCAATGTATCTTCCAGATGCAGTCTTCGTTCATTGACCGACGGGAGGCGGTTCCGGATAAAACCCGGCGGTTTATCCAAGCCTTTTTTTTTCTGTCGTGACATAAAAGCATCCCATATCGCCGGGACCATTGACGCAATCAATGTCGTGAGAAGCGGTTGTTCCACCGACCCGCGGGACTGCCTGGCGGCATTACCCATGCGGCCACTGCCGCGCATCCTTCTCCCGAATCCTCTTCCATGACGCATGAAACCACCCCCTTACTCCCTTATTCCGGAACACCTGACTCCGGTTATAGGTACAGATCGCATCATTATTCATCATTCTGCCGACGATATCGCCGTTCGGTCGCTATTTGCTGCAATTCATGCCGCCAGCAACACAATATTGCAATTCTGATTGCCGGCGGCACTGGCTCCCTTACGCGTTCTAATCCCGCTTTTTAGATGCCAGTTCTTCCAGTTCCTTGATGCGTCCGTTAAGAATGTCCATCTGTTTCTGGAAAAATTCGGACTGTGCTTTTAGCGCCTCTACTTCGCGCTCCGGTGTAAAATCATTCTGGTATACGGGTCCAGCGTATTCGGTCCATGCCGGGTTGACCGGGTATCCGCGCGCCCATCGAGGCTGGCCGGTAGCGTAAAAATTATGCCTCCATCCTCGTCCTCCGCCGCCAAAACCCCTGCCACGACCGAATCCGGCATTCGCGTATCCCGGGGCGCCGTAGCCCGTGCAATAACCCAAACCACGTCCCGTCATTGGTCCGTAACCATTTGGCCCTGTCCTGTCTCCGCCTGGCATATCATGCCTCCTTCTCTTTTTTAATAATGAAACCCATTTTCATTAAACACTCAAAAAAAAACACTCTCACTTACATTGCTCGCATAATCCGTAAAAGCTTATCGAATGATCGGTGATGTCAAAATTATACTTTTTTGACAGCCTGTTCTGTGTCTTCCCGATAAACTCCAGTTCATCATCAAGGAACTCTGAATAATCAATGATCGCCTTGCAGCGCAGGCAGATCAGGTGGTGATGGTGCTTCTTCCCGTCGGGATTGTTCACGAGCTCGTACCGCGCCTTGCCGTCGCCGATATCGAACTTCTGCACGATACCCATCTGCGTCAGCATATCCAGGGTGCGGTACACCGTGGTAAGGCCGATCGAGGGGTTCAGCTCGTGTGCCTTCACGTACACATCGGCCGCGCTCACGTGATCGTCGGTTTCATGAAGAATGTCAATCACGACCTCGCGCGGAGCGGTTACGCGCGCCCCGATGTCATGAAACCGGTTCTGCCACCATGCCCCTCTTCCGTGCCCCTTGCCTCTCACTCGGTCCTCACTTTTATTATTGATAATGATTTTCATTATCAATATACCAATAATCCCACTCTGCGTCAACATATTTTTTAAAAAATATCAGGTGAAATGCCCATGCGCCGGAATTCAGCGATAAAGAGGAGGTCGTTGACAGCAAATCTGCCGAAATCGATCCCCGGTCATACGGAAGGAAGGCATCATGCAGGCGATCTACATTTCTTTCAGTAACTGGTTCGCGGCCGTCAGCATCGGGTCCCATACCGGGCTGAAAGGCGGCGCATAGGCCAGGTCGCACTGGCTGAATTGTTCGACCGTCATCTTCTGATGCAGCGCCACGGCGGGAGCGTTTATCCGGTGGGCCGCTCCTTCCCTGCCCACCATCTGGATCCCCAGGAGGCGGCCCGACTTTTTATCTCCGATCATGGCCACGCCGATATCCGAGCTCCCGGGATGCGCATGGGCGCGGCTTCTTGCGGTAATCATGATTTCCGCCGGGTCGAACCCCGCTTCTTTTGACTCCGCCATGGTAAGGCCCGTGCGGGCGACCTGCAGATTAAAGACCTTGAAAACAGCGGTACCTGCTATACCTTCAAGTTCCGTTTTTCTTCCGGTTATGTTGTCGGCCGCGGCCCAGCCAGCCCGGTTAGCCCTGAGGGCCAGGGGTATCCATGCCTTTTTACCGGTCACCACGTGATAGGCATCGGCGCAATCACCGGCCGCATAGATATATTCATCGGAAGTGCGGAGGGTTTTATCCACCGCGATCGATTTGTCCGGATTAATCGCGAGACCGGTCGATTGCGCTATCCCGCTGTTGGGGATTACGCCGATGGCCACGACAACCATCTGCGCCGCCAGCTCGATGTCCGCGCAGGCAACCGTGAGTCCGCCGCCCGTCTTTTGAATGCCCAGGATATCGTGCCCGTCATAGATTTTTATTTCGTTGGTTTCCAGCTCTTTTCGCACCGCGCCGGATAGCTTCGCGTGCATCCAGGGAAGTAGTACGGGGCGCGATTTCACCATGGCAACATCAATGCCCCTGGACCTGAGGCTTTCGCACATTTCCAGCGCGATGTATCCCATCCCGATAATGACCGCCTTTTTGACATCGTTGGCCGAAATATATCTCTTGATTCTTCTCCCGTCCTCGAGATTTTTCAGGGTAAAGACGCCGGGATCGTCCATTCCGGGCAGCCGGGGAACAATGGGAGACGCACCGGTCGCAATCAGGAGCCTGTCATAGGACAATCGGAATTCATCTCCGCCCGTCCTTTTCCCTGAAACAATTTTTGATGAAGCATCGATTGTGTCCACGCGGTGCCCCGTTCTCAGGTCGATCCCCTGTTTCTCCCGGAATTCATCCGGGTTCCTGACGATAAGATCGTCCATTTCCCTGCCGGGTTCGGCTATATTGTAGGGCATGCCACACGCGCTGTATGAAACATCGTCCGTCTGCTCCAGCACCGCCACGTCAATGTCCGGCTGATTCCTCTTCGCGCGGCTCGCGGCGCTCATGCCGGCCGCGTCCCCGCCTATGACAACAAACTTCATGGGGCCTCCTCGCTAAGTAAGAAATCACATGTAATCGTTAATAATCCGGGGGCATCTCCAGGATTGTTTACCACCCTTTCGCTGTCCCACCGTGCCAGGTTTTTCCAACGGAATAAAAACCACCGCAAAGCACCCTAGCGTTTGCCTTCGCGGAATTTAACACTCAACAGGATTGTACTAAATGTAACGATTATGGATAATGTACACGACATTGTCCAGTGATGTAACAGCTACTTATATATTGTCAATGAAGAAATATGATTACCGGACAAGTTTATACTTGTAAAAAATACGGCGTGCGGGTATCGTACGCAATTGAGAAGATATACATACCATGCCGCATGCCGCGCCTGCATATAACCTGCCTGACGCCAGACGCCCGGGGAAGCCGTTTCTCCCCCCGTCAGACATGACGTTCATTCAACGGGACGCGGCCGGAAAAATCCGCGAGGAGGAGAAATGAAACAGGTTTTCGCTTTTTGCTATGTAATGAAATTTGATCCGCAAAAATTAAAAACGGCCATTCCCGCCCATATCGCTTACTGGGAAAAACATGCCCCGGAAGGCTTTTCGGACGGGCCCTTCAATGACAGGTCCGGAGGCCTGATCATCTTTCATGCCGATGACAAGGAGATGGCCGAAGATATCTGCAAAAACGATCCCTACCTGAAGGAAGGGCTCGTAGGCGAATACTGGGTTAAAGACTGGCTTATAAGCCACCAGCGATGAAAATCATACCCGGCGTCCACCGGATATGAACTATTGACAGCGTCTGATTCGATGGAAACTCTATAAATAATCCGAGCCTGCCGCATGCAGGATGTTATTCTGAATATCCGGAATACGCGATGAACAGGGAACCGATTAAAACGCTCTTTCGCCTCTGCCGCATGACACGCGTCCGCGAGGGTATCTCCTGTGTCGTTTCCGTCCAGGACGCTCCTCCGGATGATACCGGCAGCCAGCGCATTGTCTATCATGGCCGCGATTCAGCGATTGACTACGAGCGGCCTGATTCTTTTTTTACGCCTTCCCTGAGACAGAATGAAGATCTGCTGAAAAAAATACTCTCCATCTGCGTGAAGGCCGGACCTCTCGGCGATATCGATATTCCCTTTGTTTTTCCTGAAAAGCGGGAAACGAGGTCCCTGCCGAAGGGCGCCATACGGGTCTTCACCGATGGAAGCCTCTCAAAATCGGGCACCGGCGGATGGGCGGGCGTCATACTCTACCCCCGCGGGAAGGTCGAGGAAAAAACCGGACATGAGCCATGCAGCACCAGCAACAGGACCGAGCTCCTTGCCGTGGCCAGGACCCTGGAATCCATAGAATCGGACGCGCCCGCTGTCGTGCACACGGACAGCAGGTATGTCATCAGGGGCGCCGAGGTATGGCTCGCCAACTGGGAGCAGAACGGGTTCTTCACGGCACAGAACCGACCGGTAAAAAACAGGGACCTCTGGGAATCCGTTTCCATTATATTGAACAAGAGGGAGGTTCATTTCCGGTGGGTGCCCTCCTCCGGGGACGACCCTCACCATCGGCGATGCGACATCCTGTCGCGGGCGATGTCGCTCTCTCCCGCATGATCCGGAGAAATAATCATATTCAGAATGAATCGGTCTTGTACCACCCGTCCCGGGGCATTGAATCAAAACATGTCGGTTGTGAATTCATCCATTTGCCGTCGGAAGAAATCTGCCATTTGGTATAATAATCCATCGGCAAAGCTGTCTTATCTATGCGAAAGCCATCGGGATGAAAGCCTTTCCTGATTTCTGAAGCACTAAATGTTTTTTCCATTATTTTCACTCCTCAGTTTTAAATACCTGGATCAATCATAAATAATTGATCGTTTTCGAATAATTGCATATAGAAATACTCGCCAACCCTGATATTCTTTACAGGAACAAGCGATATTCTTTGCCTTAACTCCTCCGGGGAATATCTCATCTCCTGTGGGGGACCGATTGGAGTTTCTTTTTTATCGATATTTATAATCGCAAGCATTGCCCTTGGTTTCAATATCCGTCTTATTTCCTTTTCGAATCCGCTGATCTGGCTGGTTGAAAAAATATGAAAAACTGCTAAAAGAAAGACTAGATCAATAGAGCTGTTTTCCAATCCAGTTGTTTTGGTAATATCGCCAACCAATGGTTTAATGCTGGTGTTATCAACTTCCTTTTGAAGGTTGATTATAGCTTCTTTATCAGGATCAAGCGCATAAACAGTACCGGTATTCCCAACCAATTCTGAAAATCTTTTCGACATGTAACCGCTGCCGCACCCGGCATCAAGAATACTCTGGCCGGGACATATTTTTAGATTATTTATTATTGTTTCCGTATCCAGCAACCCTTCGGAATATTTTCGATTTTTATTCGATTTTTTAATCATTTGCGTAACCCTGTTATTAATCACCCTGTCTCCCATGGAAATTGTCTTGACATCCGCATTGTTATTGAAAATAGTTTTCACTGTCAATAAAGATTTACAACTGACTTGTTATATATGCAGGTTGCGGACCTTCCGGATAAGAGAAACAGGAGGTTTTAAGATTAAAAAAATAAAAAAAATTCGCCAGTTATATTACAATACTGTTATATTGGTTAATAAACCATGAGCAATGTATTCGGACCTGTTCCATCGCGTCGTCTCGGCCGCTCCCTGGGCATCGACCTTGTGCCCTTCAAGACCTGCACCTATGACTGCGCCTATTGCCAGCTCGGCAGGACGACAAACAGGACCATGGAACGCCGGGAGTGGTTCCCCCTGGCAGATATAATGTCCGAGGTTAAAGAAAAGCTTTCTTCCAAACCGGACTACATCACCCTGAGCGGTTCCGGTGAGCCTACCCTCTATTCAAGGTTGGGAGATCTCATAGAGGGGATACGCTCCGTCACCGATATCCCGGTGGCGGTCCTGACCAATGGGTCACTCCTCTGGGACAGGGAAGTCAGGCGGCAGATCATTGGCGCGCAGCTGGTCGTGCCTTCCCTTGACGCGGGCGATGACGCCACGTTCCGGAAGGTCAACAGGCCCCATCCGGATATCTCCTTTGATCAAATGGTCGAGGGTCTTGTTGATTTCCGGCGCGAGTACCGGGGCGACCTTTGGCTCGAAGTATTCATTCTCGGCGGGTATACCTCGATTCGGGACGAAGCCTTAAAAATAGCCGGTCTGGCAAAACAAATCGCCCCTGACCGGGTCCAGCTCAACACCGTGACCCGCCCCCCTGCCGAGGAGTGGGCGGTCAGGGTCCCGGAGGCGGCCATGCGGGAGATCACCCGGTTGTTCGATCCACCCGCTGAAATAATCGCCGATTACCGGAAGGAATCAACCGGCGGCGCCTTCAGCGCTACCAGGGAATCGGTCCTGGAAACCATCCGCAGAAGGCCCTGTTCTGTCGAAGATATTGCCGGCGGCCTCGGGATACACCGGCATGAAGCCCTGAAGCACATCGAGGAATTGCTCGCACAAGAGATGATTGAGAAGATAAAATCAGGCGAAACGGTATATTACCGCCGCTTGTGACTAATAAACGAAAAGGAGCGAACCATGTCAGATAATAAAAGAATAATCGTCATCGGCGGTTCGGCCGCCGGCCCCAAGGCAGCGGCCCGGGCCCGCCGCATGGATGAAAACGCCGATATCACCATAATCCAGAAAGCGCCGGACCTCTCCATGGCCTCGTGCGGTTACCCCTACTACGTGGGAGGGTTCTTCAATGACCGCAACATGCTCCTGTGCACGCCGACCGGGGTCATCCGCGACCCGAGGTTTTATTTAAACGCAAAGGGCATCGTCGCAAAAACAGAGACCGAGGCCGTTAAAATCGACAGGCAGAAAAAGACGGTACTGGTGAAAGACATAAATAGCGGGAAGGACGAGGCCCTCCCGTACGACAAGCTCATCATATGCACCGGAGCGATACCGAAGCGTCCCCCCATACCGGGGGCGGACCTTGCCGGCATCACCACCCTCCAATCAATGCAGGACGCGGATTTCCTGAGAAAGGTGCGCGATGAAAAACTGATCAAGAAGGCGGTCATTATCGGCGGGGGACTGATCGGCATCGAGACCTGCGAGGCGCTCCAGCTCGCCGGCATCGAGATCACGGTCATCGAAATGCTGCCGCAGCTCCTCACTTTCCTTGACTGGGAACTGGCGAAGCTCGTGGAAAACCACGTGCGAAGCAATAAAGCGAACGTTATAACGGACAATGGTATTGCCGAGTTTCTTGGAGAGAACGGGAAGCTGACCGGAGTGAAACTCCAGAACGGTATCGAGCTTCCTTGTGAACTTGCGGTCGTTGCCATCGGCGTAAGTCCCAACGCGAAACTCGCCAAAGAGGCAGGCCTTGAAATCGGCCCCACAGGCGGGATCGTCGTAAGCGACAGCATGCAGACATCAGACCCGGACATCTACGCGGCCGGGGACTGCGTCGAGTCGGTCAACCTCATCACCGGGAAGAAAGTCCACGCGCCCTACGGCGACCTGGCCAACCTGCAGGGCCGCGTGGCGGGAGAAAACGCGGCGATCGGCAACAGCGCCTCTTTTCCGGGGACCATCCAGACCGGCATATGCAAGGTCTTCGATTTCGCCGCCGGCTCCACAGGGCTTTCCGAGAAGGCCGCCCGCACCGCAGGGTTCACGAACATTGAAACGGTCATCAACGCGAGCCCCGACAAGCCCGGTTTCATGGAAGGCCTGCTCCTGATAACAAAGCTCGTCGTCGACAAAAAGGGCGGGAGGATACTGGGCGCGCAGTGCGTCGGCCCCGGGGATGTAAGCAAGCAGCTTGCCATCTGGGCCATGGCGATCAAGGGCGGCCTTTCCGTGGACAACATGGTGAATGCCGACCTTCCCTATGCGCCGCCCTTTTCCCTGGCCATTGACCACTCCATCGCGGCGGCGCACATCATGCAGAACAAGCTCACGGGCCGCATGAAGGGCATCTCCTGCTCCGAGGTCAAGAAGAAGATCGACGCGGAGGAAAAGCCTTATCTTCTCGATACCCGCGGGCCCGACGAGTACGAACAGATGCGGCTGGGCATCGGGGAACGGCTCATTCCCCTTGGCGCGCTCCGAAGCCGCCTGGGCGAGATACCGGAGGATAAGAACGCTGAAATCATCTGCTACTGCAAAATATCGCTCCGCGGCTACGAGGCGGCAAGGATACTTGAAGGCAGGGGCTGGAAGAATGTAAAGGTCATGGAGGGCGGCATCGCCGCATGGCCGTTCCCGAGGGAAAAATAACACAGTTCGAGGTACGGCCCGGTACGGCCGTGATGGTGGTCAATCTTTGCCGGCGTCCTGGCCCTGTTTCTCATGTCCGTCTTTACAATTCCTCCCGTCTCATGGCTTCATGACGCCCATGAGAAGATCAAGTTCTCATGGGCTAAAGGAGATGGTCCCGGACAGGGTTTCCGGGGAAAAGGGCAGCGTAAATTCATGAAATACCGCGGCACTGCCCTTCCTGATTAGCATTCATTCCTGTCACGTTACGTTCTTCATTGTTGGTGCTGGAAACAGAAGTCTCAATATTGCAGGAAAAATTTAATCACTGCATTATGCAATTTTCATGCTATTACAACATTGCAAATCGCAATACGCATGTCACCTTAAATCATATATACCGTTTTAAGTAACTTCTGAACAGGAGTTACTTAAACATAATACTTGCATCTGACTTCAAAAAATTTAGGTTTTATCCTGGAAAAGAGATAATTTATCTTTAACAATTTCCCGGAAAGGTTAATAATAAATTCCAGGAAAAGATTTTTAATCTGGCACGATAGTTGCTTTATAATATAGTATGAAGATCGAGATGATAGCAGTTCCCGTATTTCAGGACCGTATATCTCCGCTGATGGACGTATCAAACAGGTATATGATCTATGAAACGGAAGACGGCGAGATCAAGCAGAAGATCGATATCAACCTGAACGCTGATGCAGAGCCGCAGCGCGTTGAAAAGCTGAAGGACATCGGAGTTGACACGATAATCTGCGGGGCCATCAGCGGATATGTTGCCGGTATCGTCGGAGAAAAAGGGATGCGCCTTCTTCCCATGATTTACGGACCTATCGATGAAGTAATCGACAGTTACTTGCATAATACGCTGGGATCCTACTGTCCGGGACCGACGGACTGCGCCGGCCGAAAAAGAAAAAGCCGGGGGCCATGTCCCGATGGAAACGGCATGAAGAGAGGATGCAGACGAAAAGAAAAGGAGACACTTACATGAAAATAGCGGTAACAACATCCGGGAAAGACATAGGTTCCCCCGTGGATGAGCGATTCGGCCGGGCCAATGGCTTTATTATTTATGATACTGAAACAGGCACGCATGAATACAGGGACAACAAACAAAACCTCGAGGCGGCCCAGGGAGCAGGAATCCAATCCGCGAAAACGGTCATTGACGCGGGAGCGACGGTCATTATCACCGGCAACGTGGGTCCCAAGGCTCACGCGGCTCTCTCGGCTGCGGGCATTGAAATATTCCTCAAGAACGGCGGAACGGTCAATGAAGCAATTGACGCGTACCGGTCCGGTTCGCTGTCTAAAGCAGCGGGAGCCAACGTCGAAGGACACTGGTGAACGTGCGGTGTTCACCAATAAGATTTACGTGTAAGGAGGCGACAATGAATGAATCAACGGTATATGATAAGTTCAACGGCTACAATGCCTACCCTCTTGGCAAAGGCGAGCAGATGATTCGGGCCAGGTTCATGGAGCTGTTCGATACAATCATCAGTAAAAACGAGGCCTGTCTCGTCAAGGCAAAAGACAAGGGGCTGGAAAAGCTGATGTCCCGGATACTTGCCGTTCGATCAAGGATGGAACGGATAAAAAAAGAAATGACCCATGCCGATCCCGGCGTCGAGTACAAGTTCGAGCCGCTTTCACCGGCTGATGAATCGGCGCTGAAAGAAGTGGACGATAAGCTTGCCGGAATAATCCAGCAATGCGTCACCGGGATCGAATCACTTACCTGCATGGAAACTGACATGCATATCAGTGATCGATTCGCCATGATGGATACTTCCCTCAGGGAAATCGAGAAGCTTTTTCATAAGCGCATGGAGATATTCAAGAAAATGCGAATTTATGGATGAACATCATTCAGCGGATCTGCTTTCACGACAATGGCTTACATCGTTCCCTGGCCGGGAGTGATACCACCAAGGGATCGCTGAAATTATAATTATTCAAGGATAGAACATGAAAACAAAAATTACCGTATTATGCGAAAACAGCGTTATCGTACCGGCCCCGCCCCTCATCGGCGAGCACGGGTTCTCCTGCCTCATCGAATCTGACGACACGACCCTCTTCGACACCGGGCAGGGTTTCGGGATCGTGAACAACATGGGAAAGATGGGAAAGCAGTTTGACGCGATCCGGCGCATAATACTCAGCCACGGCCACTATGACCATACCGCCGGGCTGCTCCCGGTTCTGCAGAACAGGAAAGAGAGGGTCCCGGTATACGTTCACCCTGACGCTTTCATCGAGAAGAAGGCCGTGGTTGTTCTTCCCCAGACCACGATCGAGCTGCCGATAGGCATGCGCGCCTCCAGGGAGGATTATGAAAAGGCGGGAGCGGATTTCAAACACACGAAAGGTTTCGAGAAAATAACCGATTCAATATCAGCCGTTTCCGATGTAAAGCGCCCCTCTGACTGGAAAACCTGGGATGTTCGTCTCAAGCAGAAAATCAACGGTGAAATAAAAGACGATCCTTTCACGGATGACCTTTCTCTCCTTATCAATACCGAATCCGGTCCGGTGGTCCTTCTCGGCTGCGCCCATGCCGGCATCGTCGAGATACTGAATGACCTGTCGGAAAAATCCGGGAACAAGGAATTCCACGCAGTCATCGGCGGCACGCACCTTGAAAGCGCGCCCGAGGAGTACGTGGCCCTGGCCATGGACACTTTGAAAAAATTCAAGGTGAAGAAAATAGCCGTGTCCCACTGCACCGGGCTTAAAATGGCCGGCAGGTTCGCCGCCGAGTTTAAGAACGAGTTCGCCAACGCTTCAGTCGGCAGCTCTTTCGAGTTTTAACAGGAGTCGACTATATGAATATCGCCATCGCCAGCGGAAAAGGAGGCACGGGGAAAACGACCATAGCCATGTCCCTGGCTTCCTTTTACGCCGGGAACGGGACGAGGGTCGCCCTTCTCGACTGTGACGTGGAGGAGCCGAACGTAAACCTTTTCCTGAAAGCCGAAATAGAAAAGACGGAAGCTTTCAATGTCCTGATCCCGCATGTTGACGAAGCCCTGTGCAACGGCTGCGGCGAGTGCGAGCGTATATGCGCCTTTAGCGCCATCGTTCTTGTAAAGGGGAAACCGCTGATTTTTAGCGATATGTGTCATTCATGCGGAGGCTGCTTTCATGTCTGCCCTGAGCGGGCCATAGAGGAACTAGGCAAGACTACCGGTGTGATTGAATCAGGGGCCCGGGGCGGCATAGATTTTGCCGGCGGCAGGCTCAATATCGGGGAAGCCATGTCCCCGCCCCTTATCAGGGAAGTGAAACACTGTCATCCCGAATTAGATGTACGAATCATGGATTCCCCGCCGGGTACATCCTGTCCCGCGGTCGAGGCTATGAAGGACACCGATTTCATCGTGCTGGTCACCGAACCGACTCCCTTCGGCCTGAATGATCTCATTCTAGCGGCCGGAGCCGTCAGGGCGCTGGGGATCCCCTTCGGCGTGATCGTAAACAGGGCGGACATGGGAGACGGCCGCGTGGACGACTATTGCAAGACCGAGGGAATAGACGTTTTATCAAGCATCCCGAATATCAGGAAAGTGGCCGAAGACTACTCCCGGGGGGATTGCGTATCATACCTCCTGGCCAATCACAGGGAAGAATTCAAGCTCATCACCGAGCATATAGCAAAGAGGGCCAAACCGTGCCTGCATGTACCATGAGTAATGACATAATAGAAATACGCGACAGATGCAGGGCGAACCTTGCCCCGTATACGGCAAAGGCTTTTTCGCTTCTGCCTCCCATCGGCAAACCGCGCATCCTGGACATGGGATGCGGCACCGGCGTGCCCGCAATGGAGCTGGCAGGGAGTACCGATTGCACGATTTACGCCCTCGACCCGGATGCTGAAAGCTGCGATATCCTCAGGGATAAAGTCAGAAGGGCCGGATATGAAGAACGCATAAAGGTATTTCATTCCACCCTCGAGGCGACCGATCTTCCGGAAAATTTTTTCGATATCGTGTGGGCGGAAGGCCTCCTCAACATTATCGGTTTCGAAGAGGGCCTTTCACGGGCCACGAAATTTCTGAAAGACAGCGGCTATTTCGTCATACACGACGAAATCAAGAATGGCGGGGAAAAACGCCGGATTATCGCCAGGCACCGTTATTCATTAATCGACTCATTCATGGTGGACCGGAACGCATGGCTGCAGGGATACTACCGGTGCGTGGAAAAGCACCTCGCGGATTTCATAATCACGCACCCGGCATCATCCTATGACGCCCAGGCCTTTGAAAACGAACGGCGTGATATAGCCGCGTACCGGGAAAACCCGGAAAATCTACGATCTATCTTTTATATACTCAAACGCAAGAGAGAAGCATGATACGGGAACTGGTCATCATCAGCGGCAAGGGGGGCACCGGCAAAACAAGCGTGGCTGCCTCGATCGCGTCCCTCGCGCAGAACAAGGTCATAGCCGACTGCGACGTCGACGCGGCGGACATGCACCTGGTTCTGCAGCCGGAAGCGCGGCAGACAACGGTGTTTGAAGGCGGCAAGAAAGCCGTAATTAACAGTGAAACCTGCACAGCGTGCGGCGATTGTCTACGCTACTGCCGCTTTGACGCCATCAGCGATGATTTCATCGTTGACCCGATATCCTGCGAAGGCTGCGGCGTCTGCGCCCATTTCTGCCTTCATGACGCCATAGAAATGAAAGACCACGTGTCGGGCCAATGGTTCGTGTCCGACACGCGCCACGGCCCCCTGGTCCACGCAAAGCTCGGCATCGCC
>CAZZHU010000121.1:0-14030 GCA_964654045.1 uncultured Leptospirales bacterium | reverse complement strand
GGCTGTTTTCGGTTTCGATAAAAACAGGATTTTCTACCATATCGTGCCCGACGCGGGAATAACGTTCCACCTGTAGGATGCCCTGATGAAAAGAATGGCCCTGGCATTATTTGTTATTATCACGCTCGGCCTGCCCCTGCAGGCAAAGATGCTGGGCTTCGACCTCGGGCTGCGCTACGGTGCCGGCATCTGTTCGCTGGGCCAGGACCCCTTCATGGAACGCACGGGCGACCATTACACGTTCCTCAATCTTTTCATAGCCGGGGAAATGATAGTCGGGGAGATATTCAGGGTCGAGGTGGATCTGCTTTTTAACGAGCGCGGATTCAGGAAGGTCCGCGGGAAAGAAACCAGGCACGTGCTGTATTTTTTAGAGACGCCGCTCCTGCTGAAGCTGTATCCTTTTAAATATGTCTATATCGGCACCGGTGTCGGGCTTGCCTTTAAAGCGGGGGCGAAAAAACTGTCCCGCAAGGCGGATTACTCCGGCATATTGATGGGGTACGAAAACTTTGTCTCTGAAAAAATGAAAGACTTCGAAGTGAACCATGTACTCGTCCTGGGCGCTTCGATACCGGTCTATACTAGCGTGACAGTGGTGGCGGAAATAAGGCATAATTACGGGTTAACCAGCATCAACAGGCACAAGAACAGGTCGATCCTTTTGCCGCCCGAGGATTTTACCGAGAGGTTCAGGACGCTCTACCTGTTCATCGGCGCCAGTTACCGGGTGCTCTGATCCCGGAGGAGGTGACTGTGAAATTTATCTTTTCTTCATTGGTACTGACCCTGGGCGTATGCGCCGGATGCATGAACTCGCTTGATGAAGGCATACCCCCCATACAATCGGACCCCGGCATTCTACGCTCCGCCGTGGTGAACGGCAGGATATTCTACTATGCCGAGCCGGTGCTGCCCCCTCCGGCGGGCGGTTACCCGGTGGTCATGCTTTTCCACGGCGGCGACGGCTACGCGGCCGACTGGATAGAAATTATGGGCCTGCCGAACGCCATGACCTCGATCGGCCTTGCCCGGCGCTATTTCGTGATAGCGCCGGAATCGGGGGTATCGGACCAGGCTTCCGGAAGCGCGACAGATGTCAAGAAACGGTGGGATTCCTCCGTCAACAGCGGCGACATCCCCTATATCCTCGATATAATCTCATGGCTCCCCCGCTCCGGTTATCCGGTCAACCCGGGCAGGATTTTCCTGGCGGGCATATCCTCCGGCGGCGCCATGACGAGCCGCATGTGCCAGAGCGCGCCGTTTCTTTTCAAGCGGGTTGTCATTGTCGCTTCCATGAACCCGAACTACCTGCTTTTTACCCCTTCGACCGTGGCGGTGAGCGGCGACCATCCTTCAACCGCCTTTATCCACGGCACTGCCGACTGGGCGGTGCCAATTGATCGCATGCGCGAATATTATGGAGGTATTCCGTTTCCTGCAGCGGGTGGCGGTGTTGATTGTACATTCACTGACGCCACTGTAAAGGTCAAAATGAAGTGCGAGGTTCCCGGCGGCGGCCATACCTGGTTCGGCCAGTACAATGCAAGCATTTACGACTGGTTCGATTCAGCGCCCTGAAGCGGCAGAATTCAGTCCATATCCTGAACCGGACCCTGAGTGGTTCCGGATTGATAGAGTGTTATCAGTTGCTGACAGAAAGTTCCATCCGGAGGCTTGCTCATGAACACATTGAATGTCGATACGCATGGCTTTTTTTCCGGTACCAGGCCGGGGAGGAAGGTGAAATACGGGAAGGCGTCTTTCGAACTCCCCGTCCTGTATCTCCGCGATGATTTCTTCGGCCTCTACTTCACCGCTGATGTCAGGAAGGTCAGGGGAATACTTCCATCGGAACGGATACACCCGGTCACCATGCCCAACGGCAGGGCGATCGTGGTGATTCTCGCCTACAACTACATCGACACGACCATCGGCCCCTACGGCGAGGTGCCCGTGGTGATCCCGGTGCTGTACGACAAAAAGCACCTTCCCTTCACGGGATTCGTGCCCGCCCTGGGGCAGGCGGACTATCCCGGCTTCGCGGTGCTGGTAATGCACCTGCCGGTAACGAAGATCGAGGCGCGCGACGCAGGGCGCGGGGAGTGGGGCTACACCAAGTTCATCGCGGACATGCGCTTCGACATCACCCCGGAATTCCTCCAGTGCTCCATGGCCGAGGGGGAGGAGCATATCCTGGACCTCCGCGTCATGCGCCGCGGCTTTCACGTGAGGGATGACAAACCGCTCGTTACCCTGTCGGTAAAGGAGAACAGGCTGATACGGACGGTCATACCGCAGAAGGGGGTAATGCGCGTGTCCCTCGCGACGAGAGGCTCCTTCGTGAAGTTCGGCACCCACGCCATGGCCCGCTCCATCCAGGCCCTTGACCTGGCGGAGCGCCCCTTCATGGCGAGCTTCTACACGGAACGCGCGGCCATCCTGCCTTCCGGCGCGGTCATCGAGGAGAAGGTGCGGCCCTTCGAGGGTTACCGCGGCAGGGACAGGAAGGCGAAGCATGTGACGCGCTATACGCAGTACGGCGTGTAGTGCGTCCGGGAGGGAATTCCGGCTATTTTCTCAGCCGCGGCGGCGGCACGCAGACCCGCCGCATTCCCTCCTGCAGGGAAATGGCGTCCGCGGGGCAGAACCTCGCGCACACGCCGCAGCCGATGCAGTACTTCTCCTCGCGGACCGCGACGCCGTCATCGCCCAGGGCTATGGCGTCGACGGGACAGCGCTCGACGCAGATCCCGCACCCGGTGCAGGTCGCGGTATCGATCACCGAGAGATACATGGTCGAGTTGATCATGGGAGAGGCCCCGTTCCGCCACAGGGTGAAGGTGTCGCAGCAGTCCTTGCAGCAGTTGCAGATGCTGTTCTCCTCCTTCTCGATGTTCGAGCCGTTATGGAAGGCCTTGTGCACCAGGCCGGCCTCCTCGACCTGCCGCATGATCTTCTTCGCTTCCTCCTTCGTGACTTTGCGCGCGAAGCCCTGGCCTATGGTGTGGCGCGCCGACTTTCCGAAGGTGAAGCAGACTTCCGTGGGCGCCCCCGTGGCGCAGGCGCGGCCCAGCACCTTCGTGTAGTTGCGGCAGAAGCAGTGGCCCACGGCAATGTCATCGTACTTGTCGATGATCTCCTCGACGGTCTTCGACGGCACGATGCACTCCTCCGCCCTGACCGGCTGGTTGATGATGATGTTGATCTTCTTCCCGCCTTCCGTGGTGAAGACCGGGACCGTGCGGTCGATGGGCGGCTGGTTCTCAAAGACCGGGAGGAGGTTGTCGTAGTTTCCCTGTATGAGGTCCTTCAGTTCGCCCAGGAGGGTGTGGTAGAGCTTCGCGATCTTCTCCAGGTCCCTGATCCTGTCCCCCTTCGGGAGCTCGTTCATGAAGGTGTATTCAAAGGTGCCGACTATGATGAGGGGGAGCAGGCGGTAGACCATGACGCCCTTCGTGTTGGGCTGGTTGAAAATGATCCCCTTCTTCGCCAGGGCGCCGGTTTTCTTCACGATCTCGTCGTCCGTCATACCGGACGTGGCGCGGATCTCGTCGGCCGACAGGGTCGTTTTACCGCTGTAGTTTTTGATGATGAAATCGGCGTCGTCCTCGTCAAGATAGAATTTCACGATTTCGATAAGGGTCGGCGTTACCTGGAACGGCACCATGCCGGCCCGCGCGATGATACCCGCAGCGTTGCGGTATTTTTCCTCGATATCAGGCTGTGCTGTCATAGCGCTCCTCCCCGGGAAATATCGTGCGAATCTTATACAGTAGGCTTGATATCCGGACGCGAGTCAAGAAGAATACCAATGATTATTTTTATGGTAGACAAATCGTATTATTGCATATATCGATAGGCGCGGGGTATGTGATACGCTGTGCGTGTTACCGTTAGACAGGCGGCATGAATAAATGAATACCTTTTTAGACAACCTGAATATCTACATCGTACCGCCGCTGCTTTCGCTGGTTCTGGGCGTCACGCTGGCGGTCATCTCCATTGCACGGGGAAAGCTGAAGCAGGAGAACATACTCTTTTCCATGCTCTGCGTCTGGTGGTCATTGCTGAGTCCCGTGTTCATCTGCCACCACATCTTCAGGGGAAACGAGGAGTTGCTTCTTGCCATAGAGCGGCGGGTGCATTTTTTCTACGTGTACCTGCCCCCCCTGACCCTGCTCTTCATTTATAGAATGACCGGGATCAGGAGCAGGGTCATCCTGCCGTTGACGTTTGTTGCCAGCCTTGTTCTGTCCCTGACGACATTTACGGACTACTATTTTTACGGCTTTTACGAGTATTCCTGGGGATATATCGCGAAGGGGGGCATTGCCTTCCATCTTGTCGAATTGATGGCGTTTATTTTTCTTCTTTATATGATTATTTTCTTCATAAGAAAAATCAGGACTGAAAAAAACCAGATACAACGTTTGAAACTAAAGTATATCCTCCTTTCATTCATCCTGATCGGCCTCCTTACCCTGACAAATATACCGGCCATAAACGGCATCGACATATATCCCCTCGGCAATATGATGTTTCTCCCGCTTGCTTTTCTCGGGTACGGCGTTTTAAGCTATCGCCTGATGGATATCCGGAGCGTTCTTCACGTAACCTTCATGTGGGCTATTATATCTTCCCTTATCATAATTCCCAATGCCGTTCTCTTTTTCATCCTCTATCCATACCTCATCTCGATGGGCGGCGAACTCCTGTTCGCGGTTGCCGTTACATGGTTTTATTTCAATCTCCTCTACCTGTCGAAAGCCCAGCCGCTGATAGACCAGCTTTTCAACAAGCGGAAATACGACCTCCATGCCATAGAGGCCTCGTTCATAGACAGCATTTCCCGCCTGAAAAGCGTCAATGATCTCATGGGACAGTTCGCCGACGTGATAGCCAGATCCCTCTCGTTCAAACGCGCCGTATTTTTCATCTGCAACCCTGAATTGCGCGCCATTGCCGGCGGCGATTTAAAAACATGCGATCTCGATGCAGTCACGGCCTGCTGGTTTATAAGGACGAATCACCTGGTGGACAGGGATCTTGTCGAATCAAAAGAGAGCTACACGGCAATGCGCGGCGCCCTGGCTGAACTGTTCGCCAGGCTGGAGGCCCAGTACCTGGTGCCTGTCGTGCAGATGGGCGAGCTTGCCGCGCTGCTGGTTCTGCCTGAAAAGCAGAATCTCAGGCAGCTGAAGCGGTACGAGGTTAATTTTATCAACAACATCCGCTCCGCATTTTCCATATCCATGGAAAATGCCCTGATGTACAGCAGCCTGAACCGGCTCAAGGACAACCTCGAACAGATAGTCATCGAACGCACCAGCGAGCTGACGGAGGCGCGGGATTTGCTCCTTCATGATATAGAGCTGGCACGCAAAATTCAAACGGCCCTGCTGCCCCAGAAGCTGCCCCGCATGGATCGCGCTGAAATACATTTCAAATACGTTCCCATGATGGGCGTGGGCGGGGATTTTATCGATATACTGCTCCCCGGGCGGGAAAAACAGGGCGACGGTGGCGGAAAGACCGTGTGTTTTTTCATGTGCGACGTTTCAGGCCATGGCGTGTCGGCGGCCCTCACCGCGGCCATGGTGAAAATGTCCCTCATCTCATGGGAAATGAACGCCGGGAACCCGGCCCGGATGCTGGCGGATATAAGCGATTCCCTGAAGGGAAAGACCGGCGGCAATTTTGTCACCGCCGTTTCCTGCCATGTCGACCTTGAAACGGGCAGGCTCCTGTACGCGAACGCGGGTCATCCTCCCCTGGTTATCATACGCTCAAACGGGACCGCGGAATTCGTGAATTCGAAGGGGAGGCTGATCAGCGATTTTATGCCGGCCAATTGCGAGGACGTCGAGGTGACGCTTCATGACGAAGATATTATCGTCATGTATACCGACGGCATTATCGAGGAACGCTCCGGGGACGGATTGTACGGCGAGGAGCGTTTTATTGACATCCTGAAATCCAGCTGCACTAAACCCGTTGACGAACTATGCAACGCGGTCTACAATTCCCTGGTCGAGTTTAAGGGCAACGCCATGCTGAATGACGATTTTACCATTCTGGCGATGAGATACAGGGCGACGAAGTAACGCGGTCAATCGCCGCAGTCATAGCAGGAGAGGGAATTGCTCCGCGCCTTTTCCAGGGACTCCTTGCCCTCGCGGAAGGCGAACCAGGCGATGCCCAGGCTCCCGATGATGTCAATGTAACTGATACGGAAAAGCTCGTAGAGCATGCTCGATCCGAGGAGAATGAAGGAAAGATAGAAGCATGTTCTGGTGCAGTTGGCGTCCGCTATGATGGGGGCCGAACCGAGCATCCTGCCGGTCTTCAGTTTGTATGAATAAAGGACCCGCATGGTGGCGATCGATACTGCTGCTATGATGATCCCCGCGATAGTCGTATCCGGCCTGATGTCATAGACAATGTTGAGGACCGAGCCGATCACCAGGCCGGCGGCAAGGAGAAAGAAGCTCCCGCCGGTTATGTACAGGGCCCGGCGCTCGAACCGGTCGCGCTCGCCCACGGGGCTGTGGCGCATCCGCCAGACCATGTGGCCTATGCCGATCCCGGATATCACCTCCACGAAGCTGTCCACGCCGAAGCCGAACAGGGCTAGGGCGTCGTCGGCGTACCCGAAGATGGTGGAGACCAGGCCCTCGCCGATGTTGTAAACTACGGTGATGACGCTCAGGATGAAGGCGGCTTTTAACAGCCGCGCGGTGTGCGGATCATGGGTGCCTGTGTTCATGGCGGGTAGTCCTTATTCATGGATGGATGATTTATGTTCTCCGATTACGGTGAACAGGATATTGATCATGCTCACCTGTTACGCGAGGCCGTATTTTTTATAGATGTTAATCAGCTCGACCCTGTTCTTGACGTGAATTTTATTGTAGATATTCACCATGTGGGATTCAATCGTCCGCTCGCTTATGCCGAATTTTTCCGCTATCTCGCGGTTGGAAAGCCCGGTGGCGGCGTAGCGTATGACATCCAGCTCCCGGCCGGTCAGCCGGTACTCGTCGGTAAAATCCTTCATCCCCTTCAGCTGCTGCGCGATAATCAGCACGCCTACCCGGTCATCATACCTGTCCTTGATGACGGAGAATTTTACCTGGAACGCGGGTTTTGAACGTCCGTCGTTTTTACCGGTCATGTTCTCAACGCAGTTGTTCATCGCGCCTTTCAATATGCTGTCCGCGATGGAGGTGATTTCTTCGTGCCCGATGACAATTTTTTCCAGGTCCGGTTTCCCGGCGTCTCCGAACAGGACATTCCTGGCGCTTGAATTCGCGAATAGTATCTCTTTACCGTGATCAAGGACGATCACGGACTCCTCGATATTCTCAAATGCATCATGGGAATAGAGCCCGGGCGACAGGGAGAGGAACCTGTACTTGATGATGGAAATGCCTATTCCGATCGGCCATATGCAAATATAAATCGCGAATATGCCCAGGTCTTTGTTTGTGAAAAAAAATATACCATAATCTATAAATGTAAATGTAAATAATAGTACCAAAGATAACACAAGTACGAAGGCCTGCTTTTTTTCGCGTAAGAAATTTGTTTTTCTATACCAGTTGATTATTAGAATCATTGTAATAATGAATATCAAACCAAATGTAGTTATAAAAAAAACTGTATTGAATCCGGGATCGGTCCTTATGAAAATCCAGTTGCCGTCGACCTTAACGAAGTCCTTATAAATTAAATTGAGATTAATATTCTGATAAAGAAAAAAGACGTAAGCCGAGTAGAATATCGAAATTACGGGGATTAGTATTTTTTTGTTTAATTGTACTATCAGCATTATAATATGCAGGGTTATTGGGACAAACATGGAAGAGATTGAAGTCATTTTATAGCAGAAAATAAATGCCTCTTTATTTTCAGTAGATAGCATTCCGATAAAAAATAAACTCCCGTATACATTCAATATCAACATTAAAAAAAATAGTCTGTGGATAAGCTTTTTAGGGTCCAGATATAAAATGTAAATGCCAAGGATTAAGGCCAGAATGGCTAAAAAAGCGGATATTAATGCAATCGGATTCATATAAAGAAGATACTTGAAATAATAAAATATTAGTCAATAATTTTATTTGGCTCTTCAAAATGAAATCTATATGATTATTCATCCTTGATTGCGCTTCCTCCCATTTTTTCCGTATAATTAAAAATAATTACCAATCTATGTATTTCCACGGATAGCCATGACTTACTAAAAATATTCAGAATCTATGTATTTCCACGGATGGCAATACTATGTTAATCTGTTACTTTTTTATCAGTATTTCCCGTACTAAACAGGACTCGCATTTATAGAAATGTAATCGAATCATTTCAGGTTAATCCTGAAACAACCGGGAAAATAATTACAGTATATTGATCTAGTATCGATAGCAATGTAATCAAACACAATTATTGATTAGAACAGGTAGTATCTTTATCATGCAAAACTATTTAAATATTTTGGAGAATATATGAAGATTAAATGCACATTGATGGCAATGTTAATGGTTTGTGGAGTGCTGGCGTTCAATGCCTGCGACGATGACAGCGATGAGGATAAGAAGGATCAACTCTTGCCGCTGTTATTGCTTAGCGGAAAAACATATGCCATTGGCGAAATTGGCCCGAGTGGTGTCGGTATTGTTTTCTACATAACTGACGGCGGCAGGCATGGCCTGGAGGCAGCTCCGCATGATCAGAATTTATCCCTGGCATGGATAACGGGCGGATCAACACAAACTACAGAAAACGGAAATACTTCTACCGCAATTGGTACTGGTCTGGCAAATTCAAATGCCATTATCGTGCAATCAGGCCATACTGGAAGCGCGGCAAAGGTATGCAGGAATTATAGAGGCGGCGGAATGACCGACTGGTTTTTACCCTCTAGTTATGAATTACACGAGTTATGTCTGCAAAAAGATAATCTTGCAGCTTATGCTGGCTACACGTATTGGTCTTCGCATGAATACGATTTAAACACGTCACATTGTATTAATTTCGACAATTGCTACATGATAACCGGCGCCGCCAAGAGTGCCGCCCATCGTGTTCGGGCCGTCCGGGCTTTTTAACAATTTAAAAAATCATTTCATGGGTGTACATATTTTATTCCTGGGGATACTATGAAAGAGAAAATAATAGCATGTATTCTCTCTTTCTCTCTGCTCGTTGATGTCGGTAAACGCGTGTAAAAAAACAACACCAAACAATACCGGCCTGCTGTTATTGTTGGGACTGAAAACCATTTATACTGGCTGAAATTATAATGACGGATCGAAGGATATCCCCTGTTACTGGACCGGCACCACGAGAACGCACCTTCTCGAGTGTCGGCAGGCGGACGTCCTGTTCATCCGGCGCTCGGCCCTTATTCCCGCGTAATATTATTAACGGGTGATGAAGAATAAATTCCTGTATAAATCACCCCGCCATGTGCTCTATGAGTATCTTAACGCCGATGGCCACGAGCATGATCCCCCCAACGGCCTCGGCCCTCTTGCCGACTATGGAGCCCACCCTTCTGCCGATGGAAATGCCGATGACCGAGAAGAGGGCGCACACGGCGCCGATGATCACGCTGGGGAGGAGGATGGGCCGTCCCAGGACGCCGAAGGAGAGACCCACGGCCAGGGCGTCGATGCTGGTGGCCACCGCCAGGACGATGAGGGACCAGCCCCGCGACGGGTCCCGGGCGGGATCGCACGATTCTTCTTTATGGGAAAAGGCCTCGTAGATCATCTTGAGGCCGATGAACAGGAGAAGCCCGAAGGCTATCCAGTGGTCAAAGGCCTTGATGTAGGTTTCGAGGTACATCCCCCCGAAGTAGCCGATGATGGGCATCATGAACTGGAACAGGCCGAAGTGGAAGGCGAGGCGGAAGTAGTGCCTGAAATCCGGCCTCGCGATGATCATGCCGCAGGAGACGCACACCGAGAAGGCGTCCATTGCCAGGGCCACGGCGATAATGAATACTGAAACCAGGTCCATGGCCATTTGTACGGCCCGCGGCGCCGGGAGTCTATAAAAATACCGGCGGCGAGGAAAAAATCAGATATGGGTCCTGCTTTCCACCGGAGGGATCGTATCAAGAAACAGCGATTCACGGAATTCTTCCAGCGCCCCGGCCTTTCTCATGAAAAGCCTGCCGCTCCGGACGTCCATGATTATTCTCCTGGAATAGGCGCCGCCGGTATCGGTCTGCTCCAGCGCGATGTCTTCCATCTCGATGAAGAGCTTCGCTATCCTCACGTTCTGGCAGGGAATGGCATCGTCCTTCCGGGTATGCCCCCGCCGGTCATCGAGCATGGAACCGCCGCCGAAGATCATGGCCTTCATGGTTGACCTGTCCGCTCCAAGCCTTTCGAGGTTCTGGAGCAGCTCTTTCATGGCTGTTATGCCGTACCGCGCCGTCCGCTCCCTGGATATGTCCGAATCTGAAATATGGCCGGGAAGCATGAAATGATTCATGCCGGATACGCGGGTGACCGGGTCGTGAAGGCAGACAGCGACGCAGGAGCCCAGGATGGTATAGATCATTTCATCGCGGTCTGAAACGTGCCATTCTCCAGGATGGATCACCTTGACCGGTTTTCCGTAAATATCAGAGCTGTTCCTGAAATACATTATGGCTGCTCCGCCGTAATCTCAGTATTAATCACCGGTGTCGCGTCCCGGGTCCCGCCGATCCTGTCATTGCATCGACAGCGACAGGGCATCGGTGATCCGGTCAAAGTCCCTCGATTTATCAAAAAAGAAGTCCGCGCCGAGGCTTGCGCACTTGTCCCTGAATTCCGGGGAGGAATAGTTGGTGAGCATGGCAACAGTGATTCCGGGATGCTCCTTTTTCACATTTTTCAGCAGGTTGATGCCGTCTCCGCCCCTGAGCCTGATGTCGATGATGATGAAGTCCGGACGAAGGGTGCCTATGTCATGGAGCGCGGTTATCTCCTCGCCGGCAGATCCGGTTATTTCGAGTCCTTCAATGCATGAAAGCTTTAACAGGATCCGCTCTACCATCATGGGTGAATCATCGACAATATAAACTTTCATAATGCCCGCACCTGCAAATTCCTGGCATGGTTTTACTATAACAATAACTGGAAAATGGAAAAACGGCCATAGGACGAAGGATTAAATAGTTTTGGCAAAAAACGTTTTCCTGTGAGGGAAAAACCGTTTTATTTTGTGAGGTTTTGGAACCGCGGTGTGTACTAGTTTGCCCTACAGGGTCAATCAAGCAGGTTGTTCTTCAGCGCGTAGTGGGTGAGCTCGGAATTGTTTTTCATCTGCATTTTATCCAGGATCCGGCGGCGGTAGGTGCTGACGGTCTTGACGTTGAGGAACATCTCGCCGGCTATGGCAGATACGGATTTTCCCGAAGCGATCTTGCACAGTATCTGGAACTCGCGGTCTGAAAGGCTCGCGTGGGGCGGCTTTTCCGAGTCCCGTTCGATGGTGTCCGCCAGGTGCTCGGCGACGGACTCGGTGATGTATTTCTTGCCGCCGGTGATCTTTTTTATCGCCTCGATGAGCGTTTCCGGGGCCGTGGCCTTGGTGAGGTACCCGGCCGCGCCCGCCTTGAGGGCGCGGATGGCATACTGTTCCTCCGGGTATACGCTCAGGATAAGCACCGGGGCCGGGTGTTTCTCGGCCTTGAGCTGCTTCAGGATGTCGAGGCCGTCCCTTCCCGGCATGGCCACGTCCAGGAGGATCGCGTCGTAGCTGTTTTTCCTCACCTTGTCGATGAGCTCCTGGCCGTCACCGGCCTCGTCGGCCTTTGCCATGTCCGGACATTCTTCGATAATCTGTTTTATGCCGGCACGGACGATGCGGTGATCGTCGGCAATGATGACTTTTATTTTTTTACTCAACAGGACCATCCTGGCGCCGGGATATGATCGATCGCATCTCCTCCCGAAGTCGGTTCATGAGCGATCAATGAAATACGTTCAAGTATATTCAGTCTGATTATTGTCAATCGTGGTCCCTTTTTCAAGTCTTTTTGTGTGTATTGAATGATAACGGGGGAAAAATCAGCGGGGCCGCCATGGGTTTCATACGGGAATGCTCAGCGAGATTTCAGTCCCCGATCCATTTTCACCCAGTATCTGCAAGGTTCCTCCTGCGTACCGCGCCCGTTCCCGCATGCCGATCAGGCCGAAGGACCGGGGGTCCTGAAGGTGCGCGCTTGATATGCCGACGCCGTTATCGCGCACGCTCATGGTCAGCTCAGAATCTGTTTTAACCAGGTTTATCGAAATTTCCGTGGCCCCGGCATGGCGGACGATATTGGTGACGATTTCCTGGAATACACGGAAAAACGTCACCGCGACATCATTACCAATGGATATCTCGTCGGGAGAAGAGCTGATATGAAAGTTGATCCCGGTCCTCTTTCGGATTTCGCCGCACTGCCATTCGATGGCGGGCCCGAGGCCGAGGTGGTCCAGTACGCCGGGGCGCAGCTCAGCGCAGATGTTCCTGACGGTATCAATGGTCTCGTCGATGATCTGTATCATGCTTTTTGCCTTGGCGGCCAGGTCACCGCCGGTATCGGCCCCCGCCAGCCGGTTCATGAGCAGGGAGGTGTCTATCCGCAGCGCCGTAAGCGACTGGCCCAGGTAATCATGTATCTCGCGGGCTATTTTTTTCCGTTCCTCCTCGCGAATAAGTTCCATGTGCGCGGCGAGGTTCTGCAGCTCATCGTTTCTTTTCCTGAGCTCCAGCTCCAGCCGGTGCTTGCTCAGCGCGACTTTTATGGTCGCGTGAATGGTGGCCTCGTTGAAGGGCTTGATGATGTATCCGTATGACATCGTCTCGGCCGCGCGCTGGATCGTCTCTTCGTCGGCATGGGCGGTAAGGTAGATGATCGGGATGAAAAACTCGTCCATTATGACCCGCGCCGTCTCGATGCCGTCCATGTTCCCGATCAGGAGGATGTCCATGAGTATCAGGTCGGGCCTGTCGGTATGGACCCGGCTGACCGCCTCATCACCGGTATGGGCGATATCCATCACCTCGTATCCGTTCCGGCGCAGGAGGTTCCGCAGAAGATTGGCGATTATGATTTCATCTTCAACGATCATTATCCTGTGCGGTTGTTTCGTATCCGGATTCATGCCGCCCCCCTGGTCAATGCCTCATGGATGTTATGTACTCGCGGGGGATGGTAATGGAAAAAGCGGTTCCTTTCTCCCGCGACAGCTTGATCGTCCCCTGGAGCTGCTGCTCAATGATCATGTGAACGAGGGTCAGGCCGGATGATTCGGTGTTCTTGTATTCGACGGATTCCAGGATGCCGACGCCGTTGTCCGATATGAGAGTGTTGATGGATCCGTTTACCGCGGACATCGAGATGAATATTTCTCCCTCCTTGTTGACGGCGGCGGGAAAAGCGTACTTGATCGAGTTGGTAACCAGTTCATTTATTACCAGGCCGAACGGTATCGCCTGGTCAATGCCCAGGTAGATGTCATGTATATCAATGTGGTATTTTATTTTACCGTGGTTCACGTCATACATGCAGAAGAGCTCCTGGACCAGGGCGCGCGTGTATTCGTTGAAGTCAATCCGGGTGAAATCCTGCGTCTGGTAGAGCCGCTCGTGTATCAGGGCCATGGAGTAGATCCTGTTCTGGCTTTCCTGGAAAAGCCTGGCGGTTTCCGGGTCCTGCACCCTGTCCGCCTTCATCCTGAGGAGGCTCATGATGATCTGCATGTTGTTCTTGACCCGGTGGTGTATCTCTTTCAGGAGCAGCTCCTTTTCCCTGAGGGACGCCATGATCTTCTCTTCCGCGATCTTGCGCTCGGTTATGTCGATCCCGAAGGAGATCGTTCCGGTGACTTGACCTTTTTCGCTGAGAATGTTGTTCTGCCATGCGATGAGGCGTTCCTCGCCGGATTTTGTAATGATGGGGTTCTCGTAATTCGTCGGCCCGTGACTTGCCATGACCCTGTTGAAATCATGCCAGACGTCGGGAAAGCGCTCTT
>CAZZHU010000120.1:0-14069 GCA_964654045.1 uncultured Leptospirales bacterium | reverse complement strand
GGCGGCCCGGCAATCGCAGCGGGACAGGATGAAAATGTGCATTTTAAAAGCATCCTGAAGCAGGAAGGCTTTGAAGAGTTCTAAGCTGCCAGCCCGGGACAGATTTGCGAGGGGGAAGACCTCCCCGGCCTCCCCTCTCGCGCTCTCCGCGTAACGGCGAAAATGCCGATGACATTCACCTCGAAAAGCTCGCCGACGATGTGGACCGGAGTCAACTCCACCGCGCTCCCCCGGCCTATCCCCGCATTGTTCATCAACCCGAATAATTTCCCGCCGGTTTCCGCGAAAACCATCTTGACGGCGCGGGTGATCATTTTTTCATCAGTGACGTCAAGCAGCAGCGGCACGATCTGTCCTGTTGATTCTTTCTGCAAAGCATCGCCATCAGATTTTTTTCTTACACCCGCGTATACCGTGAAACCGTCATGGGCCAGGCGAAGCGCGCAGGCCCGCCCTATGCCGGTTGACGCCACGGTTATGACAATTGCCCGATCCGTTTTCATTGAGCAGCAAGCCCCCGCTCCCTGCTTATTTTATTCAGCATGTCATAAAAATTCCCCTGCGGCTTTTCACTGCCTTCTTTAAGATGAAACGAAATGGCGCTTTCCGGGCAGGTTGCCATGCACAGGCCGCAGCCGATACAGCGCTTCGTGTTGACAGAATAACCCGCCTCCTCTTTCTGGATCGCACCCATCTGGCACCGGTCAAAGCAGTCCCCGCATGAATCGCAGAGACTCGCGTCGATGCCCGCCTGGTAGGTGGAATCAATGTAATCAGCAGGGTTGGGCAGCAGCTTCATGCCCGAAAGGACGCCGCAGCTGCAGGAGCAGCAGAGGCAGATGGCGCCGTGCTCCTCCGTGTTTGTCGGGGATATGATCAGACCCGATTTTTCTCCCAGTTCAAGCACCTTCAGCGCTTCTTCCGGGGTGATCCGGCGCGCCATGTTATAATCGATATAGTATTGTGCGACATCCCCGAAGGTCATGCAGGTCTCCAGCGGGTGCTTGCATTTCTTGCCCAGCAGCTCGTTCTTTTTCCTGCATATGCAGTCGGCGAGGCCGATGGTTTTTTGTGATGTAATGAAATCGCGGGCGCGGTCATAGGTTTCAACCATAGTATTCGATTTTATCGCAGAATGGACCGGTATGGTGCGCATCTGCTTGGTCTTTGATGAAAGCCAGTGCGCTCCGTAATGCAGCTTGTAGGCATCATGGAGCTCGGCATACTCGCGGTCCATTTTACCGAGCTGGAATTCGAAAATCCCGACGACATATGAAATCGCCATGTATTTCCTGTCATCCCCTTCCCGGACCCTGAAAATGAGCCCTTTTCGCGCCAGGTTTTCAAGTCTCCCGGCTGCTTCGGATTCGCTTATTGAGAGGCGCCGCGCTATCGTGGCAACATCCTCAAGAACCGGCCGTAATGCCATTGCATACTCGGCTTCTTCGGGCATAAAAAGCTTTTTCAGTATTTTAATTTCATGGCCTTCCTTGGTCGTTGGAAAGCCTCCAGGCAGGTTGTGAAGGTGCTCCCGGAGCCTTGTATATATTTCTTCCTGTGCCATAATGACACCTCCTTAATTATATTCCGGGGAATATTTTTTTAGGATGTTAACGCGCCGGTTTTACAATCCCCCTTCATTATAAATAATGCTTGAAAAGCGAATCTGATGGAAGGAACCGACCGGATACACTACGCCAACGGTGACACAGAAGGGAAAGGTTACCTATAATAAATACCGGGTACGGGTAAAAATCAATTTTTTATTCGGTTTTCGGGGAGGATATGACGGGACATCTGCGGTTTGCAAACCCGGGGTAACCCGGGGTAACCCGGGGTTTAAACCCCGGGTTAGCAGACCCCGGGCTAGCCTGCATGTCAGCCCTTCTTCATGAAGGTCTTTATGGCCATGAGGGTCTGGTTCCGGTCCTCCATGTTGAGCGCCTGCTCCAGCCCGGAGGCGTCAATATTCATGTTGATGGCCTCCTTGGTGAGGCGGAGCGCCAGGTGCTGCTTTGACATGAGGGTCGTCGCGTACTTCATGCCCGCGTCAAGGAGCTGGTCCTTCTCCACGATTTTGCTCACCAGTCCCAGCCGGTACGCTTCCTCTGCCGAGAAGTATTCGCCGGTGTACATAATCTCGTAGGCGCGGCCGGCGCCGATCATCCGCGGGAGAAAATAGCTGCAGGACATGTCTGCGCCGCCGAGGCCGATGTTGATGTAGGCCGCGCAGAACTTCGCGTCCGGGCTCACGACCCTGATGTCCGAGGCCAGCGTGAAGCTGAAGCCCTGGCCCGCGGCCGCCCCGTGGACGCAGCAGATGATCGGCTGCGGACAGCGGCGCATGGCCAGGTTGAGACGCGCGAAGCGGGCCTGGAAGATGTAGAATTCCTCCATGTTCATCTTCGGGGCGTTGGCCGCGGTCTCCTTGATATCGAGGCCGGCGCAGAACCCCTTGTCGCCGGCCCCCCTGAGCACGATGACCCTGGTTTCCATGTCATAGAGCCGCTCGCGCCAGAACGTTTCCAGCTCGAGGATCATGGCCATGTTCAGCGCGTTATACGACGCGGGCCGGTTCAGGGTAAGGAGGCCGATCCCCGGCTGGGGTTTTTCAAAGGTTATTGTTTCGAAGCTCATGCGTGTCCCTCCGTTTTCGTGATTAGTTGTAAAGCTCCTACCCGTAACGTTTACCGTGCAGCGCGGCGCGGAGTCGTCGATCATGAACCCCTTGCGTGCCGGAAATTAGAACACTGCAGGGCACAATGTATCCGGTAATGAGCAGTATGTTACTGGTGTTATATTCTTGGAGGGAACTTCGGCAGTGACAAGCACTAAATTATTATATTTCGCAATATTTAAACCGTGTAAATCCGCGCATTGAACAAAAACGGCAATCCACCTGGATTCAAAGATAACACTCCCCGGCCGGCTTCCGCCTACCAGCCGCCCGAGGCGCCGCCGCCGCCCGAGCTTCCGCCGCCGCCGGAAAATCCTCCCGAGCTGCCGGAGGAGCTCCAGCCGCCGGATGAAGATCCGGAAAAGGAGAATCCGCCTATACTGGCGCGGCCCTTGGTCTTCAGATCTTTCTGGGCCTTTTTATACCATTTGGTGCGGCGGATGATGATTTTTGCCGCGGGATAGGCCGCCAGGTAGATACCGAGCAGGATCATGGCGCCGGTGCCGCCCACCACGATTATGGGGAACATCGCCCAGAAGGGTATTAAAAAGATATACATGAACCAGCCCACGCCCTTTGGAGTGAAAACCCCGATGACCGTGAAGAGCCCGATGATGCCGAAAATAAAACACCCGAGGAGAATGCGCGGTATGATGGGAAGATCGGGGCCCCTGAAGAAATCATCCGATCCACCGCCGGAGCTCCCTGCGTCTTCCGGGAGGACGGAGCCCGGGTCTTCGAGCAGGGCGATGACCGCCAGCACCCCGGAGGTCACGCCGCCGTCAAAATCGCCGGCCTTGAAGCGCGGGGCCATGAGCCTGTCGATGATCCGCCCCGCCTTCACATCGGTGAGGACCCCCTCGAGGCCATAGCCCACCTCGATGCGCATGCGCCGGTCCCGCACGGCGACTATGATCAGCACGCCGTTGTCCTTTTTCTCCCGGCCGAGGCGCCATTTTTCGAAAACGCGCGTGGCGAATTCCTCGATGCTCTCGCCTTCCAGCATCGTGACGGTAAGCACCGCCACCTGGTTCGTGGTGCGGTCCTCGTGGGCCTTGAGGAGGCCGCTTATGTGCTCACTGGTGGCCCTGCTGAGTATGGCGGCGTCATCCGTTACGCGGCCCTTCAGCTCCGGCACCGGCAGGGCGGACATGGCCGGCGAGAAGACCAGCAGGAGAAGCAGGATGGCCGGCAGGGAACGATACGCATTGCACTGTTTCATCGGTCCTCACCCTTATCCTGTATGAGAGCTTCTACTATCTCATTGCCGGCTTCTGACGACGGCACGAATCCCGCCGCCAGCAATTCCGCTTCCAGCGAAGCGAGGCCCTGTTCAAGGGCCCGGAAACGATCCTTCCGGCGCAGGTGCGGCGCCATCCGGTCTATCACCGCGGGCAGCGCCTTCTCCCCGAGGCGGTCCGCAACGCCGCTGTCCGGCACGATGACGACCCTCCGTTCATAGAGGCCGACCAGCAGAAGGATGCCGGTGCGGCCGCTGGTGCGGAACAATTCGTGCTCAAAAAAAAATGCCCGGGCGTACTGGTCGATTTCCGCTTCGGCGCGCCCGCGGTCCAGGAAAAGGCGGCCGAAGGCATGCCAGAATACGGAAAGAAGGGCGCAGGCGGCGCCGGTGCCGATAACAAAGGCCACGGCGAATTGCGGAACACGGAGAAGCGCGCAGCCGTCATGGACAAGGGCCTGGACCAAGACTGCCAGGGAACTGACCGCGGACGTCAGGGCAAAGGCCTTCCAGGGGATCTCCGGGTAGCTGTCGCACTTGCCCACCACGGCCGCCACCAGCTGCACGCCGGTGCGCTTCTCGATTTTTCCGATGAGGTCCTTCAGATTTGCCGTTTGATCATCAGTGAAGTACATGGTTGTTTTCCATCCGTTAAAAGTATACATGCTTCTGATTTTTTTGTCAAGATGTTTGGATGTTCAGTTCGCGAGGAATTTGAATCCGCCGGGAACGGCAGGTCCCAAGCTGGCCCAACATGAAATATGCGCATGATAAAAAATTATTGACATGATCTGATTCCCGATCAAATATCTCACAATAATCAATGTCCCGTTTCCGGGACACAAAAAAAACAATCCATGCTTCTTAAACCTCTCGCAAGGGGGGGTATTTTAATTTCACAAAAAATATTTTTGGAGGAACGATGAAAAAACGTATCTATTTACTGCTGTCACTCATGATTATCGCGTCAACGATTTCATGCAGCATGGGAAAAATTGTCGTCAAGGATGACGATTTTACCAAGGCAAAAACCATGACCATGTACCTTAAACCCGGTATCAGCGACTGGAGCGGGGCGATGCTCATGCTGTGGGAAAACGAATTCTACCGCGAGGTAAAAAATGGCAAGTCAATCCCCACCACGGTCTCATTTACGATATTCGGCGCTTCGCTGGTTGAAAATTTTACAAAAACCGCCATGGTAAAAATAAACAACCAGGTGTTTAATATAGCAAGTGTGATTACCGAAACGGAGAAAAAGCGAAGAACTGATGTTGAGGTGTCAACGGACGCGACAGGCAATACAACCGGCAAGGCCCACACCCGAGAACATAAAGAATTCAAACTGAAATTAACCCTCACACCGCAGATTGAAAAGGCAATGGCCGCAGCATCGGCCATAACCCTGCGCATGAACGCGGGAAACAAACCGGTTACCATTGTATATTCGCCGAAAGAAGTCGAGAGCCTCAAGGCTTTCATGACCCTGGATCCCAACAAGGCACAAAAATAAATTGTATTGATTTGACAGATAAAACGGCGGCGTCAGCTGCCGTTCTTTTTTTGCCAGTATCCACCGGCGCTCCTGGCAAATCCTCCGGCCGGAAGGCCGCGACAATAAGTTCTTGACGCGGCCCCGCCCCCTGGCATCAGCATAACTGTGAAAACCGGATTTTAATCTTACTATAATCGAACCCGTGCCCATGAACGAACACATCTCTCCCCGCGTGCTGGAAATACTGGAGTGGCCCGTCATACGGGACGAGCTCCGCAAGCGCTGCGCCACGCCGGTAGGGCGGGACCTTGTCGACGGGCTCAGGCCGCCCGGCGCGGAAGCGGCGGCGGCGCGGATTAAAAAAATTTCCGCGCTGAAAGAAATAATCCGGCAGAACAGGGAGCCCGACTTCTCCGGGGTCACCGACATCGGGCCGCTGATCGCCCTGGCGGAACGGGAGGGCTCCCTGAAGCTCGACGAGCTGGCGGCGGTGAGGCATTTCGTCACCGCCTCGGGCAGGATCCTCCGCTTTTTAAAGGAACAAAAGGAGGAATTCCCTCCCCTTGCCGCAGAGCACGCCCGCCTCGCCCGCCTCGACGCCGTCACCGGCGTTCTTACGAAAGCCATTACCGAGAACGGGGAGCTGAGCGACGCGGCCTACCCCGCCCTCCGCAGGATCCGTGATGAGCTCCACGCCGCGAAGCAGGAGATGGAACGAAGCATCGGCCGGATCGTGCACGCGCCCTCCATGGACAGCGTGCTGCAGGAGAAGATATTCACCACCCGGAACGACCGCTACGTCATTCTCGTCAAGTCGTCGATGAAGGAGCGGGTGAAGGGCACGGTCCACGACATATCGGCCAGCGGCGCCACCTACTACATCGAGCCGCAGGATATCACGCCCCTGAACAACCGGGCCCTCATGCTCGAGAAGGAGCTGCAGGCGGAGACCGCGCGGATACTGCGCGACCTGTCGGCCCGGGTCGCGGAGAGCGCCGTTCCCCTGCTCTGCAACCTGGAGACGATCGCCGGCCTCGACTTCCTCCACGGCGCGGCGCGCTTCAGCATCGACATAAAAGGCTCGGAGCCGGAGATCCCGGAGTCGGGCGACATCGTCCTCTACCAGGCGCGCCACCCGATCCTCTACCTCATGTCGCCGGGCGCGGTGGTGGCCAACGACATCGGCCTGGGCGGGCCCGACAGGTGCCTCATCATTTCCGGCGCCAACACCGGGGGGAAGACCGTGCTCCTGAAGACCATCGGCCTGTGCGTCCTCTTCGTGATGCTCGGGCTCCACGTGCCCGCCGGGCCCGATTCGCGCGTCGGCGTTTTTTCGCGAATCCTCGCGGACATCGGCGACGACCAGAGCCTGTCGCAGTCGCTCTCGACCTTCTCCGGCCAGATCGTGGTCATCAACGAGATGCTCGCGAAGGCGGACGACCGCACCCTGGTCATCATCGACGAGATCATCGTCGGCACCAATCCCCGCCAGGGCGCGGCCCTGGCCCAGGCGATACTAGAATCCCTCATCGATACCGGGAGCAGGATCGTGGTCACCACGCACTACTCCGAGCTGAAAGACCTCCCCGCGCTGGACGGCAGGTTCCAGAACGCCTCGGTCTCCTTCGACATGGACACCCTGCGGCCCACCTACCGCCTCATCACCGGGCTCCCCGGCGTGAGCTACGCCATCGAGATAGCGAAAAACTACGGCTTCCCGGACCGCATCATCGACCGGTCACGGTCGCTCCTGGACGGCAGGGAGCTCAGCATGGAGGCGCTGATCGAAAAGATGCAGAAGCACGAGCGGGAGCTTACCGACAAGAAGTCCCGCCTCGAGGAGATGGCCGCGGGCCTGGAGCGGGAAAAGACCGAGTACGACGGCCTGATGAAATCGCTGGAAAAGCGCTCCCAGGAGATCAAGCAGAAGGAGGGGATCGAGTTCCTCCGCGAGCTCAGGGAATACCGCGACCTGGTCGCGCGCCGCATCACCGATCTGCAGCAGATGAACATGAAAGAGGCCGGCAGGGCCCAGGAGACGATCCGGGAGATCGAGTATTCGATCCGCGCGGACCTGGGCAAAGACAAGGGGAAGCTCTTTCGCGACAAGTACATCCCGCTGGATCCTGGAGGGTTAAAACCCGGGGACCGCGTATTTGTCATTTCCCTCGAAAAGGAAGGGACCCTTGAAAGCATTGATTTGTCCCGGAGAACCGCGGCGGTGCTCCTGGGAAGCTCCATCAGGTCAACCTTCGGCTTCGACGACCTCTACGTTCCGCGCGGCGGACAGCCGCGGCCCGCGGCGAAGCGAAAACAGGAAAAGAAGAAGCGCGCGAAGCAGCGGGACGAAGAGGAAGGCGGCATACCCGGCGTCGTCCAGACGAGCTACAATACCGTTGACCTGCGGGGCAAACGCGTCGAGGAGGGACTGCGGATCATGGAGCAGGACTTCGACCGGATGGTGCGGAGCGGCATTGACACGGCCGTGGTCATACACGGCCACGGCACCGGCGCCATGAAGGAGGCGGTGCGGGAGAACCTCCGCAACAACCTCTACGCGAGCGGCTTCAGGCCCGGCGAAACGGGAGAGGGAGGGGACGGCGTCACCATCGTGAGGCTCCGGTGCTGATGGCAATGCCCCACCTGTCCCTCCTCACCCCCGACCCCTCTCCATAAAATGGAGAGGGGGGGCTCAAGGATAATTATTTGCTCAGTGAGCCCTCTCCCCATGGGAGAGGGCGCGCCACAGGCGGGGTGAGGAGAGACAGGTGGTTGTCAAGATTACTTCGTTGGATGGTAATCGTTAACATGACACACATCTTCATGCGCACCTTTTCATCATATTGCGGCCTGGAACAATCCGGCGCCTGCTCCCTCGACGTGGGCAGGCAGAGGAGAGTGGAAACTGGACATTAACCGATGAATCCACGCAGCACACAACACGGGCTCCGGCTGATTGACTTTGATACCGGCGAGATATTCGCCCTCCTTGAATCACGCGACGCGCCGGTGATGGAAGCGGATCTTCTCCGGACCGTGACCGGCGGACAGAGGATACCCTCCGGCAGGGAGCGCCTCTTCGAGCTCCACTTCTCGTTCTACCACGCCCTCTACCGGCTGAAGCGGGAAGCGGGAGACCGCGGGTACTACCTCCACCTGGACCCCATGAGGATCAGGCTGTTACGGGTCCCGGGCCCCGGCGCCTGCCATCATTATTATCCGGAGACGGGATCGCACTGCGGCCTCGGCGCCGGTGACGCCTCATACTGCGCGCGGCACCGCGATCCGGACAGGAGTGCGGCGCTGTTCTTTGACCCGCTGTACGATTTCTACACCAACCCGGACAATCTCTCTTTTGGGAAGAGCGCCGTCCTGGAAAAACTGATGAAGGGCGTCGTCATCTACGCCCTCCGGCGGGGAGAGGTGGAGCGGGCGCTGAAACTCTTCGGCCTGTCGCGGCCCACCATGAAGGGCATCAGGAAAAAATACCGCGAACTGGCCCGGTCGCTCCACCCTGACCTGCATGAAGGAAGCGAATCACGCATGAAGGAGCTGAATTGCGCCTACCAGGTCCTGATGGAAATATTTTCCATCTGACCCGGCCGATGCCGCCGGCGGGGCGGGCATATTAAAGATTTGACATTACGGCGGCTCCCGGCACACTATAGTCCCGCGTCACGCGGCAAGCCGAACGGCAGAACCGAGGATTGAACGATAAAACCATGGCGGAACAGAAATCAAACATGACCATACTCGACTGGCTTTTCGAAAGCCAGGGGCGCATCAACACCGCCGAACTGCCGTCGATGGCCGCGTGGAAGAAGGAGTATGATGCCGCTGCGGCAGGCTGGGACACGCCGGTTGACCGCGCCGTCATCGGCGGCTTCCTGGCTGACCGGACCGCGTACGCCTTCGCCGCCGGGTACGAATCGGGGCTCCGGCGTCTCGTTCCCTCGCTCCCGGAGAAGGCGATCGTGTCCTTTTGCGTTACCGAAGAGAAGGGCGGGCACCCGTCATCCATCCGATCAACCCTGAAAGAGGGGGGATCGGGCGGCGCCTGGACCCTGGACGGCAGTAAAAAATTCATCACCATGGCAAACGAAGCCGATCTTCTCCTGGTGGCCGCCTCCACCGGCGCCGCGCCGGACGGGAAGAACCGTATCCGCATGGCCCTGGTTGACCGGAACGCCCCGGGCGTGGAGGTCTCGGTCATGAAGGGCCTCCCCTTTGTCCCGGAGATCAGCCATGGCACCGTCGCCTTCCGTGATGTCCTTCTGGACGGGGGGGCCATCCTTCCGGGCGACGGGTACAGCGAATACATCAGGCCCTTCCGCACCGTCGAGGACCTCCACATGTTCGCGGCAATCGCGGGGTTCATCTTCCGCATCGCCTGCATCTACCGGTGGCCCCGGACCGCCAGGGAGGAGACCGCGGGCCTTATCGTGTGCGCGCGGACCCTCGCACTGGACAACCCGTCGGCGCCGGCCGTGCACATAGCCCTGGGGGGCCTGCACCGGCAGGTTGCCTCGCTGCTGGAAAGCACGTCGCGCTACTGGGAACTGGTGGATGAAAAAACCCGGGCCGGATGGGAGCGGGACCGCGCCCTCCTGAAAGTCGCCGAAACAGCACGGAGCAAGCGCCTCGAAACCGCGTGGTCCCGTTTCAGCTAGTCCTTAATATTGTCCTCGACCTTGAATTCCTGGAACTCCTTGATGATTTTTTCTTCATCAAACGCGTTGTGGGACACGATGTTCCTCAGGTGGATGAATGAATCCAGGTCGAGCTCGGTAAACTTGATGGCAGTGCCCGCGTCAGACTTCCGCACGACCCTGCCCAGTATGTTCAGCGAAAGGTTCGAGCTGGTGCCGTAAAGAAACAGTGAAATCTGGACGACCTCGTTAACGGGAAGATCCCCGCCGGCGAGCAACAGCATTCCCCCCGTGCTGAGGTCCACGACATCTCCTTCAATAACGTCATCCCCGTGCTTGACAACAGAGCGGACGTGAAAAGGTACCCTGATAGTATTCCTTTTTTCCATGATAATCACCCCCGGTATTGTTAATAGTTACGGGAACGCGTCTGTCAGGCAACACGAAGCACGATACAATTATATAAAACATTATCAAAGCAAATGTCAAATAAAAAAATTCGTTTTACGGCCCCGGCCGGCCTGTCGCGGCTGCTTTCGATGAAAAATCAAATAATCATTGAAATTAGCGATCTGATATAGGATAATGACGCCATTCCGGCCATGGATATCCATACAAGCAAGAACAAGACAGAGCTCATCAGGGAACTGGAGACTCTGCGGAAAGAGCGCGACAGCCTGCTGGTCAAACCGGGCGGCAACGGCCAGGGGGCGGGCATCATTTTTTCCGATAACGATTACCGACTTATCCTGGAACAGATCGATGACGGCTACTTTGAAGTCGACCTGAACGGCATCCACACCTTCTGCAATAAAGCCTTTGGTCTCATAACGGGATACGGCCCCGCGGAACTGATCGGAAATAATTACACCATGCTGATGGACGAAAAAACGGCGGAGGAGATATCGAAGCATTTTAACGCCGTGTACCGCCTTGAGGCCGCCAAGAAAACAGTGGTGTACGAGATTATCCGGAAAGACGGGACCGACCGCATCGTTGAAATATCGGTAAGCCTTATGCGGTCTCCCGCGGGGAAGCCGACCGGTTTCCGCGGCATCATCCGCGACATTACCGAGCGGCTGCGCGAAATGGACCTCCAGGAAAGCTTTAACACGATGCGCAAGGCCCTCGGCCAGACGGTGCAGGCCCTGTCGCTCGCCCTGGAGGTGCGCGACCCGTATACCGCGGGCCATCACCGGCGCGTGTCCGACCTGGCGCGGGCCATCGCCTCCCTCATGGGGTTCACGCGCGACCGGATCGACGGGATCCGCATAGCCGGGTCGATCCATGATATCGGCAAGATATCGATACCGTCCGAGATATTGAGCAAACCGGCGACCCTCACGGCGATTGAATTCAAGCTGATTAAAACGCACCCCCAGATGGGATATGATATTTTAAAGAACATCGATTTCCCCTGGCCCGTCGCCATGGCGATCTACCAGCACCATGAGCGCATCAACGGGTCCGGTTATCCAACCGGGATCACCGATAAAAACATCATACTGGAAGCGAAAATCCTCGCCGTGGCCGACGTGGTCGAGGCGATGTCGTCGCACCGCCCGTACCGGCGGGCCATCGGAACGGACATAGCCATTGACGAGGTCAAGAAAAACAGCGGCATCCTGTACGACAAAAACGTTGTTGATGCCTGCTGCGTCCTCTTCAAGGAAAAGGGCTACCTCTTCAAGGACTGACCCGTTTGCGCTTCCTCCCCTTTCCGCTCCGGCCCTGTCACGGGCCCCTATATTTCTTGACTTTCTGGATTGTCGCTGCACAATGTCATTGCTGAAGAACGATTGACTTCGTCTCGCACCCGCGCAGAGCCCGGCGGGGGCTTTGTAAGGGGCTTCGCCCCTTACGACCCATTGAGGAAATGAGTTATGCAACAAGCCTGATGACGTCAACAAGGAAGGGCCCATGGATCTGCTGCTTCTCGTCATTATCGCCGTTATACCGCCTCTGGCCTTCATGCTCTACATCCATCACCTGGACAGGATTGAAGAGGAACCTCACGGCCTGATCCTGAAGGCGCTGGCGCTGGGGGCCGCCGCCGTTATCCCGGCCGCGCTGGTTGAGCTTCTCCTGGGCATGATACCGCTCTTCGGCGCGGGAGGCATCGCCGGCGCCGCGCTCAAA
Organism: uncultured Leptospirales bacterium; assembly: GCA_964654045.1. Classification (GTDB taxonomy): domain Bacteria; phylum Spirochaetota; class UBA4802; order UBA4802; family UBA5550; genus RBG-16-49-21. Next base: position 1,869 of record CAZZHU010000120.1, on the reverse strand, counting down.
TCCTTCATCGTCATCGCTCCCGTCGAGGAAGCGGTCAAGCTGGCAGTGGTGCTCCTCTTCATCTGGAAAAATCCGAATTTCAACGAGGAAAACGACGGGATCGTGTACACGGGCGCCGCCGCCATCGGGTTCGCGCTCCTGGAAAACATCATGTATGTCTTTCAGAGCGGGTTCGGCACCGGTGTTCTGCGCGCGGTGACATCCATCCCGCTCCATACCTTCACCGGCGTGCTCATGGGATACTTCGTGGGCATCGCCAAATTCGCGCCATCCTCCGGGGAGCGGTACAGAGCGATATGGAAAGGCTTTCTCATCGCGTACCTGGTCCACGCGGTGTATGACACCTTCGCGCTGTCAGCGACCGCGGTGGCGCTCCTGATACTGCCGCTGGTCGTCGCCCTCTTCGTCTTCGGTCTCATCTATCTCAGGAAGGGAGCGGCGATCTCCGCGCGGAGGTGGAACAAAACGGCCCCGGCCGGCACAGCGCCGACGAACGCGGCAGTGACAGCGCGGCCCGCCGCCCCGGGGAGGGGCGTTTACAAGATCGTCATAGCGCGGATACTGTTTACCCTGTGCGCGGGCTTCTGGGCGCTCCTGGTCCTCGGCATTATCGAGAATTCAAAAGAAGGCTTTGTCGACACCGCCGGGCTGATAGCCGGCGGCATCATGCTCACCGTCATACCGGTGGTCATCGGCGTCATCCTGGAGGTCTCCTACCGCCGGTATAAAAAGCCAGCGGATGCCATCGCGTAGCGTTTCGGGTTGCACTTACTACATCATGAAGAGGCACGAACGACATGAGATCCCATAAAAAACAAAAGGCATGGATAGCCCTGGCGGCGGCAATCGTGTGCGCGTCCGCGGGCGCCCTGTTTTCAGTTGAAGACGTTATCGTCCTTCCGAAAACCGGCCACCGGAAGCCTCCCATCACCTTCAGCCACAGGGCCCATGCCGAAGATTACGGCATCAAATGCGTTAACTGCCACCACACCGGTAAAAATATAAAGTGTTCGCGCTGCCACCTGCGGCGGGATAAAGGTAACATCATCAATTTAAAAGGCGCCTTTCACCAGCAATGTCTCGGCTGTCACCGGAAAACATCGGGTCCGAAAGGCTGCGGCAGATGCCACCATAATGTCAGGAGATGACCGGCCGTCCCGGGCGGGATACCGCGAAAATTGAGAGGTTCGCAATGCAAAACATTCTGAAAACCCTGAATATCAACCCTGAAGCCATATTCGGTAAAAAGCGGAACATCATGCTCATCATGATCGCCTCCATCCTTGTGATGCTGATCATCTTCATATTCGTCAATTTTATCGTCAGCGGCAGGATCATCGCCGGCATCGTCCAGCGCAATTACAATGAAACGGCGACGAAGCAGTTCGAGTTCATCGAGTACTGGATGGAGCGGAGGGTGGAAAACATCGAGCATATAGCGAAATCACCGCAGGTCATCGGGGCGGCCGCCCAGGGCGCGGCCACGGGCCGGCCCGTCCCGGCCCTCAGGGGCTACATGGACGAAATCATGCGGGAACAGGGCGCCTATAACGGCATCGTCCTCATTACCAGCCGGGGGAACATCTGCCACGCCACCGCCCCGCGGTGGGCGGCCCTGATCGACAAAGAGCTTTCAAAGGTTATCGTCGCCACCGATGACATCTACATCGGCAGGAACATCGTGCGGGCCGATAAACAGAATCGCTCCAACAGCCAGCCGGTGAGCTACCCCGTGTACGCCCTTCCGGGCGAGCGGGGGGATATAACAGGCTATCTCGTCGTTTTCATCAACATGCGGATAATCGAGGATTCCATAAGCATGCTGGACCTCGGGGAGGGAAGCCACGCGTACCTGGTGGACAGGGAGGG
>CAZZHU010000119.1:0-14092 GCA_964654045.1 uncultured Leptospirales bacterium | reverse complement strand
AGCCGTATTGACCACCGCCACCGCCGCCGCCTCCGCCGCCGTTGCCCGGGGTGCCATCCGTTCCGGCGCTACCCGCGGCTGAAACCCATAGATTACTATTGAGAGATCCGGAGGAACCACCCGTACCGTCTATGCCATTATTGCCTGAGGACCCCCCGCTGCCGCCGGAACCATTCCCGCCCTCGGCGCCATAACCTCCACCACTACCGCCGGTTCCCGCCGTACCCCCGTATAAGCCGACATAACCGTCTACGCCGCGTTCGCCATCGCCATTGTCAGCGGGAGCAGGATCGATATTTTCATCGTAGTAGCCGCCGTCTCCGCCTCTGCCCCCGTTTCCCCCGGCGTAACCGTTGCCGCCCCTTCCACCATTCCCGTTTCGCGCATTGTCTATTGCGCCATCCTGACCGGCCACTCCATTCTCTCCGGACAAACCGTTTGCGCCATTCGCTCCGTTCGTTCCCTGAGCGCCGTTCCCGGCTGATATATTGCAATAACGAAGTGTGACGTTGCTGTAAATCAATCGTATCCCATATGATCCACTTCCCGCTGTAGTTGCATTCATGCTGGTGATGGTGAGCCCCTCAATGACAGCATCATTGATGCCGTTTCCGTCTACGGCCAGTGTGCTCCCCTGTATGGCGCAGGTAAACAATGGCGTATATGAAGTATCAAAACTGTCCCGCACCCAGGTGGAAGGGTCAAAGCCGCCGAAAACGCTTACACCGTTTGCCAGGACAACACTTTCATTATACACTCCGGCGCTCACGTAAACATCACTTCCTGCAGCCAGTGCCGCGTTTATTCCCGCCTGGATCGTCTTCTTGGGACTGGTCCGGGTGCCTTCGAAGGTCGGATTGGCCCCGGTGAGCGTGCCGGTCCCGATCGCCGGCCCGAGAATCTGGGTCCAGGTATATACAAGGGCATCTCCGTCAGGATCGATACTGCCGCTCCCGTCCAGAATCACGGTTTCATTGATGGTCACTTCCTGGTCGATTCCCGCATTTGCCGTGGGCCCATTATTGTTTGCGACATCAACAGTCACCAGGTCCGTTGATGAGTAATATCCATCACCCACCGTAAGAATGATCTCGTAGGTCCCTGCAGTATCATAGGTGAAAGAGGTTTTCGCATCCGCGGGGTTGGAAAAAGTCACGGTACTGCCCGCCGGCTGATAAATCAAACTCCATGAATAGGTGAGGTTCTTTCCATCAGGGTCAAAGCTTCCTGATCCGTCAAGATCAACGCTTCCGCTCAATATGTTAACATTCTTATCTTCCCCGGCATCAGCCACTGGCGGCCGGCCGGATAGTAACTGATTCAGGCTCAGCATCAGTGCCGTTTCTTTCCGGTCATGGCATGTCATGAAGATGCTGCACGCCGTGATTATCGCTATAATGAAAAGGTTTTTATTATACACCATAACAACATTCCATGAATTAATTACTGCTGTTGCTGTCGCCGTCAGAACCGGGATTGCCCGAGGATGCGCCCCCGCTCCCCGCCGAACCGAAGGCCACCCGCGATAATATTACATTAGCCAACGACAAACCGCTTTTATATATTCCGAAAGACGGGCCGCCGGAGCCGCCTCCGCCGTGACCACCATTCCCGCCATGGCCCCCGGCGCCGCCGTTTCCACCCGCGCCGATCTCGTCTGTCGCATGGCTTGCGCCGCTCCCTCCGGAGCTGCCGGCAGCTCCGGCGCCTCCTGTGCCGCCCCTGCCGCCATTGCCGCCGTTGCCGCTTGAAATATCAGAGTAGGAAACCGTAATAACAGAATCTATCAATAACAGTCCAAAGGCGGCCCCGCCGCCGGTGCCGCCAGTGCCGCCGGTGCCAAGGCCGCCGCCTCCTCCGCCGCCGCCGCCGCCGTTGCCGCCGCCCATAACGACAAGCCCACCGAATTGACCGCCACCGGCACCTCCGCCCCCGCCGCCGCAGCCGCCTTCACCGTCTGTTCCTGCGGTGCCATTCGATGAAATCCAGATATTGCTGACCAGTGAACCGGATATCCCCGCCGTGCCGTTTGTCCCGCTGTATCCGTTCAATCCAGCGGTACCGTAATCTCCTTGTGTGCCGGGACGTCCTCTGAGACCTCCAGAGCCTCCCTGTGTTATGGATATCCCGTTTTTCAGCCCGTATTGACCGTCCTCGCCGTTCTGGCCCTGACCGTACGCATCGTATATGCCATTGCCGCCCCTGCCACCACTGTTCCCGTTATAACCGGTACCTCCGCCGCCTCCGGCTCCGCCTTCACCATCTTCATCCCCGTTTTGACCGTTGCCTCCGGCCCCGCCAGCCTGCCCATTGGCGCCATCCGCTCCATCCTGGCCCGGGGCGCCGTTGCCGGCCGTGATTAAGCAATCATTAAATACGACATTGCTGCTTATCAGGCGTACTGCATATGATCCGGCTCCCGCTATGATTGCATTGGCGCTGGTGATTGAGAGGCCGTCTATAACACAATTATTCACGGCATTGCCGTCAACGGCGATGGTCCCTCCCTGCACACTGCTACGGAACGATGTCGTATTCCGTTCCCACGTGGTATGGAGAAATCCGCCATAGATGCTTACCCCGTCCACCAGGATCAGGCTTTCCCCGTAGTCCCCGTCGCTCACGTACACGTCGCTGCCCGCCGTGGCCATGGCAAGGGCCCCCTGGATTGTTCTTTTCGGGGCAGTCCGTGTCATACCGTCATTGCCGTCGTCGCCGGTAGTCGATACGTATATGCCGGCCCCGGCTGTTTTCATGACAAATATATACACGCGGTCGGGAAGGCTGTTCCCCGAACCGTCATCCACGGAAAGATCATAGACAATTGTGCAGACTTCCGATGGGGCAGCAAAGGATGGATTAGCTCCGTTGAGTGTCCCGCTGCCCACGGCCGGACCGCTTACCTGGGTCCAGGTGTATATGAGAGAATCGCCTTCCGGGTCCGTGCTTCCGCTACCGTCCAGCACCACGATATCGCCGAAGCTGACTTCCTGGTCGGGCCCGGCGTTTGCCGTAGCACCAGTGTTATCCCCCACGTACACGGTCACCAGGTCAGACGCTGTTCGGGAACCGTCGTTCACGGTGAGCATGATCTCATAGGTCCCTTCGGTATCAAAGGTTAAAGTCGTTGTGGCCGTGCTGGAATCGGAAAAAGAGGCGGCGCTTCCCGCCGGCTGATGGATTATTTCCCATGAATAGGCGAGGTTTTTCCCTTCGGGATCGAAGCTCGCGGACCCGTCGAGACCTGCGCTCCCGGCGTAGCGGTACACAGTGCGGTCAATCCCGGCATTGGCGACCGGAACCTGGTTTACTGCCAGGTCCATTGCACCGCTCAGCAGTCCCTGCTTTTTGTGCTCCCCGCACCGGGCCAGCATCACGCAGGCCATGATTATCGCGAGGCTCTTTCCGTACTTCATTGCGTCCATCCCCGTTTAGATCCGCCACGACCCTATATCTGCCGGCAGGAGCCAGCCGGATGCGGTTTGACGTTATTTACTTTACAGGTCCTTTTCATGGTCCGGTTTTTCCTTTTTAAAAACTTCTTCTTTCAGGTTTTCCTTATCAGACGCCTGCTTTTTTTTGATCTCCTCATCCGGGATCAGCATGAGATGTCTCTGCAACGTGTCATCCTTTGATTTTTTCAATCTGAACAGAACGCCCACAGACAGGTAACCATTGAGTGAATTCATGTAATCCAGCCTGTCCCGCGGCGCAGACCATTCATAGGTAAGACCGCATTCGGCGATGAACGACAGCGATTCATGAAAATGATAGTTCAACCCCAGGGCAATGCCCGGTGTGAACAGGCGCGGGATTATTATGTTGTAATCGCCGCTCGACAGGTTGTTCGGATAATAAACGGAGGATATGCTGATCCCGGCCCAGGCGCGGAACAGCCTGTTCCGGAAAAACGCGAACCCGAAGGTGTTTTTCATGCTCAGCCGAAAGGCATGGCCGTGCGACAATTCGGGGATATAATTATATTCCGCCCAGATAATATCCGGCGTTTTGGGATACCTGAATTCATCAAAACCCACCTGCAGCCTGTAATTGAACAGGGAATTATCAGCAACGCAGGTATCAAAAACAAAACCGGCGCCGTATACATAATTCATTCCCTTGAAATAGAAATCAAGATACATAGGCGGCATCATGTAAAGATAATATCTTTTCAATCGCGATTCACCGATTCCGCCATTGAAATAGGCTCCAAGGCCGTAGGCAAAAAGAGATTGAGAAGAAACAAGTATCAAAAGAAAACCGAGGGCAACCAGTAATAGCTTTTTCCGCAAAATATATCTCCCGCTGTGTTTATCAAGCACCCTGAACAGAATAAGTTTCTGCAGGTTCATTGAATAGACCTGTTTTATATCCCGGCCAGGAAGACATGGGACACTGTAAATACCACACCAAGGCAAGTCATGCAAAATTTTTAAGCCCACCCACAAGGGCCTTTATAATTATATATTAAAATGTATTTATAAATTAAAATTAATGTATTAGAGCCCTTGAGTCAATAATCCGGGAATGAACGGTGCTTCTACTGGAATGAACGGTGCGTGTTTTTTACATTTTTTTTCTCAGGGAATCCAGGAAAGCCGCTCCTACCGGCAGTTCTGTTTCGTCGTCGTCCCTGAGGCGCACACGGTAGCGGCCCGAGACAACGTGTGACAGGCTATGAATGTATTGAATATTGATTATATGGCTCTTATGGATCCGGGCAAAAAGGTCCGGGGGGAGCCGATCTATGATATCCTTTATCAGGGCAGGAACTTCAATATCGCCTCCAATGGCATGAACGACGCTGTTTTTTGAATGGGACGTGATATAGATTATCTCGCTGAATCTGAGCGAGTAGGCCCTCTCCCTGCCCCGGATGGTGATACCCTCAGCTGCGGATTTCCGTATGCTCCTGACTTTCAGCATGGTGCCGACCCGGGCCTTGAGCTCACGGACCCGGATCGGTTTCACGATGTAGTCATTGGCCCCCGCTTCGAAGGCGGCGTTGATGTCGGCCATCATGTTCTTTGCCGTGAGCATGATCACGGGAAGGTCTTCCGGCGTCCACTTCTCGCGTATCCTCCGGCACACATCGAAGCCGGACATGACCGGCATCATTATGTCCAGGAGCACCAGGTCAATGCTGTCGTCTCCCTCGATTATATCCAGGGCCAGTATCCCGTCAGGGGCGGTCTTCACCACGCACTGCTTCGACTCGAAATAATTCCGGATCACCCTGGCGCACACCGGGTCGTCATCAACGACAAGGATGACGGGGTTACCGGCTAGGCTGCCATTGTTCATCTCGCCGGGAATCATGGAAAGGTTTGCGGCTTCATTTCCCGGTGGTGCGTCATCCATGCCTTCAATGATAACAGGCTCCGAGGCATCTGCCGCCTGATTCGTTGAGACAGGCAGGGTAAAGGCAAAAATTGAACCCCCCTTTCCCCCGGATGCCACGCCGATAGTGCCGTTATGGAGCTTCACAATCTGCCTGGCAATGGCAAGACCGAGACCGGTGCCGGCATACGAGCGCGTGTCGCTTCCGTCAACCTGCCGATACGCTTCGAATATCTTTTCTTTATACTCCTCCGGAACGCCGATCCCCGTGTCAGACACGCTGACCTCGATCATTGTTCCGGGGTCTTCATCACCCCGGCCGATGAGGCGCGCCGACAGCTCCACCTTCCCCCTGCTGGTGAACTTGACGGCGTTGCCGACCAGATTGCACAGCACCTGCCTCACGCGGTCTTCATCGGCGTGCGCGGCCGGGAGGTCCGGCGGGATACTGTTGATTATTTCCAGGGGCTTCCCGGCGGCCAGCGGAAGCGATAGCTTCACGACCAGTTCGCTCAGCGCGTGGAGGTTGACGGGCCCCAGGTTCAGGTTCAGCCCTTCCTCCTGGATTTTCGCCATGTCCAGGATATCGTTGACCATGTTCGCGAGGCGGTGGCCGCTGGAGGCGATAAGCGACAGGTTTTCGATCGCTTCCGGCGGCAGTTTTCCCGCGTCATTTTCGATCATGGATTCCGACAGGCCTATCATGCCATGGAGGGGCGTACGCAACTCGTGGGAGGTGCTGGCTAGGAACTGGTCCTTCATCCGGTCGATTTTCCTGAGGGATATGTTCTTCTCCGCGAGGTCCTTTGACAGCTCCTCGACTTTCCACAGGGCCCGGGAAAACCTCCGCGCAACAACCATGGTGGTCATAAAACAGAGAATGACCATCCCGTAATGAACGGCATTACCCGTGTCAATGATCCACATCGCGTACAGCACGTTATTGACGCCTGCCGCGAACAACGGCAGGAAGCCGGCAAAAAAAAGCACGGCATCATCCCGCCTTTTCCTTATGGTTATAATAAACACGTACAGGCTGTAGAGAACAAAAAAGATTGTGAACATGAAATAGACGTCGATGATCATTTCCGCTTTTCTAAATCCGACAAAAAAAAGAGGTACTATTAATGCCAGGGCCAGGACCTGGATTGACCGGAGAACGAGCGTTGAGAAATCATCAGGGAACAGTGACTTGATAATCATCATGCAAAGGGTCCCGCCTATGATGACCGTGCTGTAATTTATAAAAAAGGGATTCCCCGGATAAGAATAGCCGCCCGGCAGGACCGGTGATTGGATATTGAAGGTATTGACGGCCCATACAAGGCAGGTAAATCCGATATACAAGGGAGCCGCGTCGTTCCTGCGGAAAAAATAGGATACTATATTGTAGAAAGACCCGAACAGCAACAGGCCGATAACGATCATATTTATGGTATAGGTTAAAAATTCTCCGCGCCCGGTGGCTTCTCCATCATCAAGTTTCACCGGCCTGCCAATGCCGCCGGATCCGTAGTCATGGTTAGATACCTGTAGAATTATCTCATTTTCTCCCTCGTCGAGGGTGAGGGATGATATTCTCTTATTATGAACGAATATATAATCTTCCCTGGTCTTGATCGGCCTGTCCTTCGTCCCTTTTTCATCTGCAAGTTTTCCATTGAGCCATAGCTTATACCCCGATAACACGCGGCGAAGTATCAAAGCTTTTATCCTGCTATCACGGCTGCTGATTATTTTCAAGCGGTATGTGGCATATCCTTTACCGGGCAATCGATGTCCGTTGACAGCATGGTCTTTCCATAATCCTGGTACTGATATAAAGCCGCCATCTCCCTGATTCCCGGTAATTGCGAAATCCGAGGGCGACAGGAGTCGGCCCCAGTAGAATTCCCACTCACCGTCAAGCTTTACGGCTCCATCCATCGTAAAATCCCAGTCCCTGAGATCGACAACCCCTTTGACGGCAACTGGTCTTTTGGTTCCCGGGGATCCGTTCCCGCACCCTGCCGACGCCACTACCGCCAGGCAGCACAGCATGGATAACACGGAGCGAATATTCTTTCCGGGAACGTTCAATTTAATATCCTGATCAATAATGACGAGTAATTATAATGCCGGCATATTCCGTCAAGAGGTATTCATGACGATTTTATGACATGGACTTCAACCATGATGCCGCCGGGTCACAGCTTCCCGCCGCAGTACTTGCAATGAGAGGCATCGGGATCATGGCCCTGCCGCGAACACTGCGGGCACGACTCGGAGGTGAATCCCCTGCTCTGCCTCATGCCCGCCAGTTCTGCTGTCACGATTCCCGTCGGCACCGCTATTATCCCGTAACCCATGATCATGATGATCGAGGCAAGCGCCTGTCCCGGCACCGTCTTCGGGGCAAGGTCGCCATAACCCACGGTGGTTAGCGTCACGATAGCCCAGTATATGCTTCTCGGGATGCTGGTAAAACCGTTCTCTTCGCCTTCAACGAGATACATCATGGTGCCCATGATAATGACCAGGGTACCCACGGTGCCCAGGAACACGGTCACCTTGTACCTGCTGGCACGCAGCGCCGCAAGCAGGACCTCCGCTTCACCAAGGTACCTTGACAGTTTGAATATCCTGAATATTCTCAGCAGCCGCAGCGCCCTGATGACTATGAGGAATTGATAGCCCGGATACAGCAGGCTCAGGTATGTCGGCAGTATCGAACATATATCGACCAGCCCGAAAAAGCTGAAAATATACCGTAATGGCTTGCCTATCGTGATGATTCTTGCCGCGAACTCAAGGGTGAACAGAATTGTAAAAAACCATTCGAGAAAAGTCAGCGTCGCTCCGAAATCAGACCTGAACTCAGCAACGCTGTCCAGTACCACGGTGAGGACACTCAGCAGGATCGCGACAAGGAGGATGGAATCGAAAGTCCTTCCGGCCGGCGTGTCAGACTCGAAAATGATTTCGTGAAGCCTGTACCTCCAGTGCATGTTGATGCGCGATTTATCGATTGCCTGTTTATCCGTAAAACCGAACGAAGCCATCACCACCCCCTGAATTCACGCGGTTCAAAAACGCCGGTGCGCCTGAAGCGGCGCACCCTGCATCGCTAAAAAAGAGCCATGGAAGTGCCGTCCCCGGAGACCGCTGAATTCTCCGGGTATGATCCTACCTTCCATGTTTCCCGTGATCGTCACGTCTTCCGCGATCTTCCCTGTCTCCCCTGTCTTCCTTGCGGCTATCGTCAAACCTTCTGTCTCCGGGCCCGTGTTTCTTCTCTTCACGTTTATCTCTCTGAAATTCTCTCTTTTTCTCATGGCGCTCCTTCTGGCGCCTGAGCTGTTCTTTCTGCTTTTGCCGCTGCAGCTGCCGCTTTTTTTCCTTTTGCATTTGCTTTTTCTTCTGGAGCCGCAAGCCTTTGACGTACCAGGTCCCCTCTTTTTCCCAGTGCCTGTTCTTTTCCCACCTGTTCCAATTCTTCGTAAGATCCCGGTGCTCTATTCGTTTATGCTCCCAGGGCTTACCGTCCCATCGACGATCCCGGTAATTATCTCTCCACTTATGCGGCACGCTCTTGTAAAAAGACGGCACGTTTTTATAATGTGTCCATTTCTGATCATAACCGCGTGAGTGGTACCATCGTCCCTGCCACAGGCGCCACCAGAGGCCATTCCAGAAAAAGAGATCTTCATTTATGTCGGGATCAACATACACATAGGTCTCGGGGATCACCACCACTTTAGGCGGAGCGAGTAATTTAAGCAGCGGCGGCAAGGAAATATTGATATTTACATCGACCTCGGCCCTTGCCGGCATGGGAACGGCAAATACCATCAACATAAGCAATATACCCGGGAATATACGTTTCATAAAGCTTCCTCCTTTTAATGATTCGTTTCCGCTTTTCTGAAAAATACCGGCCAGCAACAGCCGGGATTTTTATCAGATTTTTTCTAATCATACATTAAGACAAAAACATCTTTTGTCAAGATTATTGTTCCACGCTGTCTATCCGTTTTTTTAATGAAAAAAGCTTGATGGCAATCGGCCCTGCCGCTGATAATGCTGCCAACTCGAGAATAACGGGTATCCCATGGAAGAAAGATCTAATTACCAGGCTTTGTTCGAACCACGGTCGATCGCCTTTATCGGCGCGTCAGCCACTGTGACCAAATGGGGATTCAACATCCTCCATCATCTTTACAAGGGCGACTTCGCCGGCGGCATATACCCGGTGAATCCCCAGGGAGGGACATGGTTCGGCCGGGAGATGTATAAAAGCCTGGCCGATGTCCCCCGGTCCGTTGATCTGGCGATTATTGTGGTTCCAAAGGAACGGGTGCCGGATACCATGCGCGAATGCGCCGCAGTTGGGATACGGGCCGCCGTGGTCATCACCGCAGGATTCAGCGAAACGGGCCCCGAAGGAACCGCCCTGGAGCGCGAAGTGATTTCCATCGCGCGCGAAAGCGGCATCCGCGTCGTGGGCCCCAACACCATGGGTATATTCAGCGCCTATCCTTCCCCCGTGCAGGCAGTCATGATGTCCTCAAAGATCAAACAGGGCGGCGTGGCCATCGTGTCGCAGAGCGGCAACCTGGGGACCTCGATAACCTACCGCTTCACCCGCCGAGAGATCGGCATCAGCCGCCTCATCAGCTCCGGCAATGAAGCCGACCTGAAAATTGAGGATTACCTGGAATATCTTGAAACCGATGACCGGACGAAGATCATCTGCCTCTACGTGGAGGGCCTGCGGCAGGGGCGCCGCTTTCTGGATGCGGCCCGGCGAGTGGCTCTTGCAAAGCCCATCATCCTCCTCAAGGGGGGAACCGGGGTCATCGGCGCCGGCGCGGCCATGTCCCACACGGGAGCGCTGGCGGGCAGTTTCAGGGTATTCTACTCCATGTGCCGCCAAGCGAATATCATCACGACCGCATCCATAGATGAAATGATCGATGTCGCCGGGCTCATGCTCTCGCAGCCGGAGTTCACCGGGAAGCGCATCGGTATCGTCACCCAGGGCGGCGGATGGGGCGTCATTTCGGCCGACCTGTGCGAAAAGGCGGGCCTTGAGCTTCCGCCGTTGATGGAGACCACCGTAGCGGAGCTCGACGCGTTCCTTCCGCCCTTCTGGAGCAGGCGCAACCCCGTCGACCTGGTGGCGCCCGGCAAGGTATCCATGATAACCGATTCCATCGAGGCCCTGATGAATCACGCCGACATGGACGCCATCCTGCTCCTGGGCCTGGGCTACATGACCGCCCGGGCGCGGCGGTGGCTGGACTCCCCCATCCTTCCCTGCGATGTCATTGAGCAGCCGGCCCGGAAGATGATCGATGGCGAAATGGAGCTCCTTGACCTCGTGGTGAAGCAGATCAGGCAGTTCAACAAGCCTATCATCCCGGTCATCGACACGGTCGCCTTTGACGAGCCGGGAGAAGGCAACATCGTGAAGCACCTGGACCGGGAGGGGATCATGTCCTATTCCTCGCCCGAGCAGGCCATAGGCGCCCTTGCCAGCGCGCAGGATTATTACCGGAAAAAACGCACCCGTACAGACCGGTAGCCATCGCAGTCCTCCATTGATGTGATTATCGGCCCTGGCGGGAACCGCAGCATGCGGCATCGACCTGTCCCGGAAGCAATTTAAAATCTGTATTACACTCGCCTACCTGGTTACATTGCATGCAATTTTCTTCTTGCCATCAATCAGATTCCGTGATAAACTGGCTGGTTTTCTTTTTTCCATACAATCAAGCCCATTTTCAAATGTGAAGAGGCTTACTGACTGAAACAGTATGACTGCCAGCTGGGAGTGATGCGGTGAATCTTGTTTCAACATTATTATTATTGTCTTTCCTGGTATACCTGTACCTGGGCATCACCACCTACCATCTTAACAGGAAATCGCCCGTCAACAGGCAGATGATTATTGTCTGCCTGAATTTCGCGTTATGGTCCTTCGCCTATGCCTTCATGCATACCAGCGAAGACCTGGAAACCGCGTATTGCTGGTACGTGCTTTCAACCATAGGCTGGTTATACTTCATACCCTATATCGTGCACCTGCTGGTTCTGATGTCGGGGAATGAACGCTTAATCGGAAAGGCTTTTTTTCTCATAGTCTACGGGACCCCATCGGCCGCGTTCTTCTGGGTCAACGGATTCCTCATCGACACCTCTCTCCTGCACCGCGTACCCGGCGGCTGGACCACGGTTTACGATATCGGCATTGTGTGGATTATCCTCTACCTTTCCGCGTATTATATGACACTGGGAATCGGCTGGTACGCATTATACCGGTGGGGGGAACAGACCCCCTTCAAGCGCGAGAGAAAGCAGGTGAGAATCTTCCTTGTCACTTCGATCATATCATTGACCGGAGCATCAATCTTCGACAACATTCTCCCCTTCGCGGGCGTGGTCCGTTTTCCCCTTGTCGCGCCGATTATAATCCTGGTCTGGATGTTCGGTCTCTGGTATGCCATACATAAATACGGCATGATGAAGATCGACACGTCCTTCGCGGCAAGCGAGATCATCAACAGCATGAATGACCTCCTGTTCCTGACCGACCGGGATGGAGTCATCAGGCAGACAAACCAGCACTCATACAGAATACTGGGGATGGAAGATACTGATATCACGGGCAAATTGATAAACACTCTCGTGCGTGAACAGGGATCCGTCACGGACGCGATGCGCCTTTTCCGGGAATCTTCCCTGGACCACAGCAGCATAGAAGTGAATTTCATTCCCCTCGACGGGAACGACATCCCGGTGCGGCTTTCGATATCGGTCCTCCGCGACAGTGAAGGCGACCTGCTGGGCGCCGTGTTCGTTGGATACGACCTCAGGGAGAACCGTGAACTCAGGAAGATACAGCGCATGATACAGACCGAGCTGGAGATGGCCGCGCAGATACAGTCAAGGATGTTCCACGGCACGCCGCCCACAGACACGGCCTGGGACATTGACATTGAATTCAGGCCTTTCTCAACGGTCTCGGGGGACTTCTACGATTTTTACGAGTCCGATGGCATGCTGAGCGGGGTGTCCCTCTTCGATGTATCCGGCCATGGGGTGGCCGCGGGACTCATCACAATAATAGCGCGGTCCCTGGTATTCAAGGGCTTCACATCCATGAACGACAGCCCCCTTGATGAGGTTCTATCCGCCATCAATAACGAACTCGTGAAGGAGATCGGCCAGCTGGACGATTTCATGACCGGCATCCTCATCCGCTTCAGGAACGGAGACGCGGAATATGTCAACGCAGGGCATACGCAGCTCCTCCGGCGCCGCGCCGACGGGACCGTGGACGTGATCAATAATGCCGAACATGACATCCGGGGTGCTTTCCTCGGTATGGATACCATCGTGCCCAAATTCACAGTAGTTAGGTTCGAGGTAAAACCGGGCGACCAGTTACTGGCCTATTCAGACGGCCTTGTGGAATGCGTTGACAACACGAAACGCCGTTACGGTCTGGACCGTCTTATACATTCATTCGGCAAGGCACCGAACTTTAGTTCCGGCGAGACCATGGCCCATATCATCACCGACATTGAACGCTTCATCGGCGGCCGCCCACTGAGGGACGACCTCACCGCAATCATCCTGCATCGCCGGCAGTTATAATGCAGCGGAACGCAAAAAGCAGTTGCCATTCACGCTGAACCATGCTATACTGAAATTAACTGTCAGTTGAGTAAGCTGACGCCTGTGGGCACAGAGCAGAAAACATTTGGTAGACCCTGATGAAACGTTATACCTTGACAGCCGCATTTATTAGCATCATTGCGGTATTCTATATCTCATTCACCACTACCCCCAATTTCGCGGAGAACGGCCGTGTGCACGGCTTCGCCGACATACACCTCCACCAGATGGCTGAATATGCCTATGCCGGCGCGTGGTTCCACGGAAGCCACAAGGGTCCGGAGAGCGTTGCCCTTGAAAAATGCTCCGGCGGGGACATCCGGGGAGGCGATCATGCCCGTACCAGGTTCGGCCTTTTAAATGAATTCCTCGGCATGGTTTCCGGTACGGACGGCGACACGGGCTGGCATTTTTATAAAAAGTACGGATATCCGTCATATACCGGGTGGCCGCGGTGGAATACCATTGCGCACCAGCAGGTCTGGGAGGGCCATCTCAAGCAGGCCCATGAAAACGGCCTGAGCCTCTATGTCATGTCCGCTGTTGACTTCAATCCCCTGTGCAACTGCATGCCCGTGAAAAACAGGAAGCCCGGCCTTCAATGTGACGAGATGTCGAGCGTTGACGTGCAGCTCCAGGCTGCCATTGATTTTACCGCGCAGAGGGACTGGGTGAGAATAGCCCGCACACCCGAAGAAGCGCGGGCTATCATCAATTCCGGCAAACTGGCCATGATCCTCGCAATCGAGGTGACCAGCCTTTTCAATAATGACGATTGGGCGGAGAGGCTTGATTATTATTACCGGCGCTATCACGTGCGCTCGATCCAGTTCGCGCACCAGCTGGACAACAGGTTCTCCGGCGTCGCCCCCCACCATTTCATATTCAAATTCTTCAAGATACTGGATGACATTGGCGAGGGAGACCCCAGGCCCGGTTTTGACCTTGACCGCAGCGATAAGGACACAGGCAGAATAACGGCTGCGGGAGCCGATGTGACAGCCATATTTTCAAGTGAAAAGGCCGTCATTATGGAAAACCGGCCCTTAAGTGCCGAGGAAATGACTGACCGCATCAGGGATGTGGACTT
>CAZZHU010000118.1:0-14114 GCA_964654045.1 uncultured Leptospirales bacterium | reverse complement strand
GAATTTCCTGACCTGCCACCGGTTTCCTCCGTCGGTGGTCAGGAGGATGACCCCATCAGTCCCCACGACCCACCCTTTCTTTCCAATAAACTGTATCCCCCGGAACCTGATTTTTGCAAGCTCCAGCGGTTCAATGCGGCTTTCCTGCTCGGCAAAAGATTTGTCGCCTGGCTCATAGGCGTACACCTTCTGATTATCATAGTCAATTCTGCTGCTGTCATGTTCGAGGCTCGTGAAAGTAGTTTTCTCTATGTTGCCGGTGTCAGAGTAAAGTAATGTCGATTTTTCACCCGCGACCCAGAGTCGGCCGGTATCGGCGATATGGGCGGCGTTATAGTTCGGGGAGGAGAGAATTATGGAGAGTTGGGTCGCAACGGTCATCCCCGCGGCAAGCATAATGGGGCCCAGTGTCAGAGCAGTCCAGTAATAAATGATTTTGAGGAGAATTGGCCGCCCCTGTTTTATTCTCCATATATCATTCATTGATTTTTCAAGTGACCTTAGCATTGCAGTTGCAGAAAAAATCATTACTGCGGCGCTGATGCCGCCGATTTTTCCTGCGTTTTCAATGAGGCCAAGGATGGCATCAAAGATGGGATCAATGTTCAGCTTGATGTTATTTTCATCCAGGAATAACAGTATCCGGTCAAAAAGTTCCTTCTTATTCTCGCCAATGCCAGAGTAAAACGAATATATGGTAAGGCCTACGGTAAGAGTCGGCACAAGGGATAGTATTATAGTATAAGTTATGGAAGAAGCCTTGGTCTGGCAGTCATCGGTAATGAACTTTCGTGTGGATACCACAAGAACTTTTACTGCGTTAATTATTTTTTTCCACACTCCGCCGGAAAATATTTCACTGTGGTATAAATTTCTAGCATTGAAGATTGTCACTTTTTTTGCGGAAAGCAGTTTCTCCTTCAAAGCTTCTTTGTTGGACATGATATAACTCCTCGAATAAATATGAAGTTAATCAATGCTATTTTAAGGCACCGGTCAATCAAATTTTAAGTTAACAGGCTTGCCTGATCCGGGTGTGTTGCAATTGCCTGGTGTGGTATGGTGTCAGAGTAAAAAAATTGAAAATACTATTATTTGATTATAGTATAACCGGGACGATGTATAAAGGTAATGCTTATTACTAATTATTTCCAGGAGGAAAGGTTATTATTGTTGTGTAACAGGATAATGTGTAACAATCGTACATGGTAACTGAAAAATTTTTATAAAGAACTATAAAAATAAAATTTTAGAGTAAATACGTTTTCGATATATATCTTCATATTCAAGCAGACGCTGCGTGCGTTCATAAAAAGTACTCCCTAGTTCTAAAAAATAATCATGCAGTGTGATTTTTACCGGTGAGATGTAATTCTCATCTAAATAGCAATTAATACTGCTGTATGGATAATCCCGGGGATCTTTTACATATTTACTGCGCACTGGATTGTAGCCGACATATAGAAGGACATTGAAAAAAGTGACTCGAGGATTAGCGGATAGTTCTATTATCGTGTCGCTAAATCGTTCATTCCAGAAAGGGCCGGTTCTGTTCATCATGCGATTATATCGTCGTGCAAACTGAGACTTAATAAATTGCATTATCTGTGATATATTTTCTCCTCCAATAGGTGTTTTAATAAAAAAATGGAAGTGATTATCCATAATTGTATACCCTACTAATTCAAAATAGTATTTTTTCAGTGCAAGATTTAATACATCAATCATTAGTTGTTTCATTTTTTTTGATCTCATAAGAGGTTTCTTCTCGATACAGCGCGATGTGACATGGGATGTTGCTCCTGGTATGTATATCCTATGTTTTCTGGGCATAATAGATATAATTCCTCCATGTTTTTTGTTGCTTTATAGTCATACGAATGATAATATCAAAATTTAAAATAATTCTGGGGTCAGAGTAAAAAATGGAAAAATATAAGATAGAATCAGGTGGATACACTGGAAATAATTATTATTGACAAAAAACATATCCTTCACTAAGGTGCCAACACATTATGCGTAACGCGTTATTATTATAAAAAGGATGTGATTTAGATGACGAGTCCCTTAGAAGTCGATGTCAACGGCGACATTGAAAAAGCCTTTAAAAACCTGAAGAAAAAGATGGCATTTGAGGGTATTTTCAAGGAGCTTAAAAGGCGTCGGTACTATGAAAAGCCCAGCGAAGAGAAGAAGCGGAAGAAGGAAGAAGCGGAACGGCGGCGCTTGAAAAAGATTCGCAGGATGAACGTATCGCAGGGCAGGGTCAAGAAGTCTCCGACCATGAGAGGCGGTAAGGATTTCTCCCGTGACGAAAGCACTGAGTCTTAATTAATTTATTATCCAACCATTAAAAAATCCGGTAAAGCCGGATTTTTTTATCTGGATAGATTATTTATTGTTGTCCTTATGTAGATATTTTAGTACAGGTAACGATGAATTCCATCTTTTAAATGCATATGGATACGACAGATACCTTTAGCCCTCTAGCTGATCGATGCCGTCCAAGAACAATTGAAGAGTTCATCGGGCAGGAACATCTTCTATCTGAACATAAAATCCTCAAAACTATCATTGATAAAGGGACGGCCTTTTCCCTTATCCTGTGGGGCGAACCAGGTTCCGGGAAGACTACTCTGGCACGCCTTATCGCGTCATATTGCAAACTGGATTCACATTTTTTAAGCGCCATATCAGCCGGTGTGGCTGACGTTCGCATGGTCATCGAGAAAGGGAAGGAAAACAGAAAAAAGGGTTCCCAGACCCTCCTGTTTCTTGATGAAATTCATCGTTTCAACAAGGCTCAGCAGGATTCGGTGCTCGGTTCTGTTGAATCAGGCGATGTAATTCTTATTGGTGCCACAACGGAAAATCCTTCATTTAATGTAATATCACCACTCCTGTCCCGAACCCGTGTGTTGAAGCTTTCAAAGCTTTCAGAAAAGAATCTCCTTGATATTCTTGAACAGGCACTGCGCAATGATGATATTTTAAAGGAAGAAAACGCTCGTTTTGCTGCTGAAGTTGTGAAAGAAAAGCTCGTTGCAATATCAAATGGCGATGCCAGGCGGATGCTGAATATTCTGGAAACGGCTTTTACTCTGACCCCGGATGGTATTATTACTGCAGACCATCTGGAGGAAGCTGTACGAAACAGCATGCTCTACTATGACCGCGCCGGGGACAGGCACTACGATACAATATCAGCCTTCATTAAGTCCCTGCGGGGCTCTGACCCTAACGCGGCAGTATACTATCTCGCGCGCATGATAGTATCAGGCGAGGATCCTGTATTCATCGCCCGTCGGATGGTCATCTTTGCCTCCGAAGACATCGGTAACGCCGCGCCAAACGCAATCACCCTGGCGGTATCCGCCATGACGGCAACGCAGAACATTGGTCTGCCCGAGGCGCGTATAATTCTTGCGCAGTGCGCAACATTCCTGGCATCCGCCCCGAAAAGCAACGCATCTTACCTGGCTATCGATGGCGCCATGGCTACGGCCAGGGAATCCAATTATGAAATACCCCTCCAGATCCGCAATGCCCCCACGGACCTCATGAAAAAGCTCGGTTACCACGAGGGCTATAAATATCCACACGATTACGATCGTCATTTCGTGAGGGAAGTCTATCTCCCCGGTGAAATTAAGAACGAAGTGTTCTATAATCCATCGGAAGAGGGAGGGGAAAAGGCGATTCGTGAAAGATTGAAGTCTCTTTGGCCGGAACGGTATAAATGAATTTTACTCTGACCCCGGTTTATGGGCCGAAACGGTTTAAGTAACATGGAATTAAAAGTTGCTCTGACCCCTGCATATTTCATTGACAGCGACTCTCCGGCCATCATCGATCAGGCCCGCTCCATCGTCGCGCCGGGTGACGGTCCCCCTGACCGGGCGGTGAAGATTTTTTACTGGGTACGCGACCGGATACTGTACAACCCCTACCGCACCTCCTTCGAGCGGGACAATTACCGCGCAAGCTTCGTGCTGCGCCAGGGTGACGGCTTCTGCGTGCAGAAGGCTATACTCACGGCAGCCCTTTCGCGGGCTGCCGGCGTTCCCTGCAGACTCCGGTTCGCCACGGTGCGAAACCACCTGATCACGAAACGCCTCAGGGACGCGATGAAGACCGACATCTTCGTGTTTCATGGGCTGGTCGATTTTTTCCTGGAGGGCCGATGGGTAAAGGCAACACCGGCTTTCAACCTGTCCCTGTGCGAGAAGTTCGGCATCCGGCCCCTCGATTTCAACGGCCGGGACGATTCGATCCTTCATCCTTTTGATAAGCGGGGCAACAGGCACATGGAGTATCTCCATGATTTCGGAGCCTTTGATGACCTGCCCTTTGAAATGATGATAGATGAATTCAGGCATCATTATCCACACCTTGAAGAACTGTTGAAGATGTTCAAGGCCGCCCAGGAGCCGCCTGCCGATTTTGAAAGGGAAGCGGAAGAAGAGAACAAAGGATGATTGGGCGCACCGATTATGGAAGAGTCACCGGGAGAGTCCCATGAGCAGCCAGAAAATCACCGAAATCCTTGAATACATTCTGCGGCATGCCACCCGCCACGAGCTGGAGCTTGTCGGCGAGGCGCTGCGCAAGCGCATGGAGCGTGAATCGACACTGGGACTTGGCCAGATCGATGTCAACCAGATGGCCAGGAACATGGCGGAGGATATCGAGAAGCAGATGGGGATCGGCGGCGATTCGGTGCACGAAATGTCGCGGCGCCTCGTGGCCGACATGATCCGCAGGGAAAAGCCGGAGATCCCGGAGCGGGAACTGCAGACGCTTCTTAATCAGTGGGTCCCCGGCAGGAGCGCCAGGAAAACAGGGGAGATCCCCCGTGAGATGCTACTGGCCATGATCACTCAGTTTGTTGCCTACAGCATGGGCGAAGTTAGCGAAGAGGACAAGAAGCAGTTCCCGGAGGGATGGCACAAGAAATACTGGGAGGCCTTCCCGCCGGAAATCCAGCTCCTTATACGGGATTTTATTCTCGGTAAGATCGGGAAGAACCAGTTCTGGAAGGGTATCAAGGAATCTCCAGCCCTGTCAAAATAATACTTGCATTGACATGGTGCTGCATCACATTTTGTAAAATATAATTTTATATTGGGCTTTACTAAAGCTTTTATCCCCCTCCCCTGATGGGAGGGGCTAGGGGAGGGGGATTATTTTTCACCCCCACCCGTACCTCCCCCATCAAGGGGGAGGAGATTCCTTTAATGAGGAAAGACATTTTCACTATTTCTTTCACAGAGGTCATGTAATGAGTTCCAATCGCGACAAACTGTTCGATATCCTGTTCACCAGGTCATTCATCTACCGGGAGGACCCGCCCTTTACACTGGTCTCTGGCCGGCAAAGCTTCTATTACTTTGACTGCAAGGCTACGACCCTTGACGCCGAAGGTGTAACCCTTGTAGGCGAGGTCATGTTCGACACGATAGAGCCCTTGATCGGTCCCCTGGCCATCGACGGTATCGGCGGCCTTACCCTCGGCGCTGACCCCATTTCCATTTCGACGGCAATTGCGGCCGGGAGGAGGGGATGCAGGATATCGCCCCTCATTGTGCGGAAGGAGCCGAAAAAGCACGGCACGCAGAAATGGATCGAGGGAGAAGCATCCCGGGTTAAGAACGTTGTGGTAATCGATGACGTCATTACCACCGGGGGATCCACCATTACCGCCATAGAACGTCTGCGCGAATCGGGGCTTACGGTGGTCAGGGCGGCGGTCATCGTGGACCGGGAGGAGGGCGGCCGCGAGGGCATTGAAAAAACCGGTGTTGAAGTTGTTTCGCTCTTTAAAAGGTCCGATTTCGACGCCCGGAGGCTCGGAAAATAATCAGTCGATGGCATCCATGAAGGTAACCGCGCAGTCGGCGTTGATCCTGATGGTGTAATCCACATTTTCAGAAGAAAAGGTCGTGAACCTGATCCGGTACAGAGAGTTGCCGTCAAGCTCCCTGAAAGGCTCGGTCTTGTTGGAGACCAGGGTGATTTCCTTTTCACGGTTCCAGTCGGCATCATAGTTCCTGCCGATTTCCGCGTAATGGATCTTGTTTTTTGCCAGCTTGAAGTGGGACATGTCAATGGTTTTTTCCACAACAAAATAGGTCTTCTTTATTTTTTTCGTGCCCATGATATCGGAGGTATATTCCGCCGTGATGCCGATGGAAAGGGCGTCAACACCCTTGTCCAGTTTGAAAAACATCATGGATGCTGCGTACCGGTCGATAGGTTCGGCGGCTTTTACAGCTTCTATGCTCGAAAAGGTCTTCTCGCTGCTCTGCTTGTATTTTCTCTCTTTCTTCTGGCCGGTGGCGGCGCAGCCCGATGCGAACAGGGGAGGTAGCCCTGCGAGGGCGATGATCATAAGGACACAGGAGATATTTTTTTTCATATGACGGCCGGAACCCATGGTTTTGATATCAGGTGTTTTTCCGCAGAGTCAAGGACATTTTTCAGGGCCGGACATGATTTTTTTTTGATGGATTTTAAAATCTTCTTGCATTATGTCGTTATAATAACTTTTAAAGTATTAGTCTGAAGTATCGGTATAATCCCTGCCCTGTGTGAGCCAGTGTATACATGCGGATGTTTAAGAACAGGGGACCGGGGGATACAGGAGATCGGGGAAATCTGTCAGCGTGATGTCCGGGTCCCCATGCCTTTTATCCCTCTTTCCCGCTGTCTTAATCGGGTAAGTGACGGGCGGATCCTGATGCTTGGTTATTCCGATGCGATCAAAATGTTGCAATAGCTGGAAGGATCTATGTTCCTTAAATCGATGGATTTATACGGCTTCAAGTCCTTTGCCGACAAAACGCAGGTCACCTTTGAGCCTGGTATCACCGTCATCATCGGACCCAACGGGTGTGGCAAGTCCAATGTCGTTGACGCGATAAAATGGGTCCTGGGCGAGAAGCAGGCCAAGAATATCCGCGGCGAAAAGATGGAGGATATCATCTTCGCCGGCACAGAGCAGCGAAAGCAGCTTTCGCTCTCCGAGGTGTTCCTCACCATCGACAATACCAACCGGGTTCTCGATTTCGATTCCGATTCGGTCACCGTGGGACGGCGCATCTTCCGCGACGGTGAATCCGAGTACCTCATCAACAGGTCGCCCGTCCGCTTGAAGGACGTGGAAAAGCTCTTCATGGACACCGGCATCGGAAAGGCCTCCTACTCCGTCATGGAACAGGGCAAGATGGACCTTATCCTGTCGACGCGTCCCGAGGACCGGCGTTACATTTTCGAGGAAGCGGCGGGGATATCCAAGTACAAGTTCCAGAAGAAGGAATCGCTGAGGAAGCTCACCGAAACGAGCGACAACCTTGAACGGATCAACGACATCATAAAGGAGATCGAGCGCGAAAAGGACTTCAAGTCGAAGCAGGCCGAGACCACGAAGGTGTACATCGGGCTTCGGAACGAGCTCTCCGATCACGATATAAAGATCAATATCCTCCGCTACCAGGAACTGGCGAAGAAACAGAACAAGATTCAGCAGGATATCGAGCGTCACAACATGGAGCGGGAGGCAATTTCATCTCGGGTCTCCACCACCTCGGCCGACAACGAGAAAGACGAAAAACGCAAGAACGACATACAGCACCAGCTCTTCGAACTGGAGAAGCGCCTCCACGCCTACCGGATCCGCGTCGAGGACATCGACGTCAAGACCGAAAAGAACAAGGGACTTATCGACGAGGAGCAGAACCTCAAGAAAGGAATTGAGGACAAGATCGTGGAACGCACGAAGAACCTGGACCGGCTCGTCGAGGAGAAGCAGAAGAGCGAGCAGTCAGGCGTCGAAATTGGAAAGAAGATCGAGGACGACAAGCAGAAACTGGCGGCCTTCTTTACGACGCGCAAGCGGAAGATTGATTCCATCCACGCGTCGCGGGACGCCATCGAGGAAAAGAAGGGCAGTATCAAGGACGCCGAGAAGGGACTCAAGGAGCTCCAGGCCCTCCTCGAAGAGGTCATCCGGAAGCTTGTGGACGCAATCGAAAAACGTAAGGCCGAGCTGGAAGGCTCGGAGCAGGAGCGGTCCCAGGTGCGGGGCCTCATACACGACCGTATCGGTTCGATCGAGGAATCGCTCCGCAAAGCGGCCTCCGACCTCAGGGGCGGCATGGCGGAAAGCGCCCTGGCTGCGCTGGGGTCTATCGACATGGACTCCCTTAAAAAAGATATACTGAAATTTGAAAGTTATGAAGACGGGTTCCGGTCGATCCTTTTCGACAAGACGGGCATCCACGCGGAAAAGGAGGGTCTCGACAGGAAAATACGGGAGAAGATCGACAGCATTGAAAGGTTCCGAAGCGAGATAACCGCCCTTGAGGCGCATATCCAGCACGAGCAGGTGGAACTGGAAGACGTCAACCAGATGATAACAAGGGTCGAGAAAGACCTCTCCCGCAACGAGAACGAGCGCGACTGGATCGAAAAGCACATACAATCGCTGGGCACCCAGATCATCGATTTTAAAAAGCAGATAGACAACTACCGCGAGGAGATCGTCCGCGCCGAAAAGAAGATACGGGAGCTGTCCGAAGAGATACGGGAATGGGACCAGCGGCTGGTTGAATTTAACGAGCGGAGCGAGTCGCTGCTTAAAGAGATCGCCGACCTCACGGCGAAACGGCTCGAGATTGAGAACAAAATCCATGACCGCAAGAACGTCGCCCGGAAGGACGAGGAGGAACTGCAGCGGGTTGTCGAAAAGATCACCAGCCTTGACAAGTCGCAGGTCGAGCTTATCTTCAAAAAGAACAGCATCGAGGAGCACCTCTGGATCGAATACGAGAAGAAGATCAAGGACATCGAGAGCCTGAACGTCAAGGAATCGCAGATGGAAGGCCTGATGTCCCGGAGCCAGGAGATCAAAAAGCAGATACAGGAACTGGGCCCCATCAACAACCTCGCCATCGAGGAATACCGCAATCTGAAGAAGCGCTTCGAGTATTACATCACGCAGAAGAAAGACATAGAGAAGGCGCGCGAGGACATCTTCACCGTCATAGAGGACATCAACCGGACGTCAATCGAGATGTTCATGGAAACCTTTAAGAGCATACAGAAAAACTTTTCCGATATATTCAGGCAGCTCTTCGAGGGCGGCGAGGCCGCCCTCGAGCTGAACGAGCCGGATAATCCCCTGGAAAGCGGCATTGAGGTTATGATACGGCCGCCGGGGAAAAAGCTGAAAAACATCAACCTCCTCTCCGGGGGGGAGAGAGCGCTGACGGCCATCGCGCTCCTTTTCGCGACCTACATGGTAAAACCGTCGCCCTTCTGCTTCCTGGACGAGATCGATGCCCCCCTGGACGAGCAGAACATCGGCAGGTTCGTCAGGATGCTCAAGGAGTTTTCGCGCGGGTCCCAGTTCATTATTGTCACCCATAACAAGAAAACCATGAGCATCGGCGAAACCCTTTACGGTGTAACCATGGAGGAACCGGGCGTTTCCAAGCTTGTATCAATGAAAATGGACAAGATAGAGGGGACAAATTGAAAAAAACTTGACATTTCATATAGATTAATTTAAATTTCTAATTGAGTAGATCTGTGTATCTAATGATCGCCCGATTATTGATCTACACGATTGACCTGGCGAATGAACGCCTGGAAAGACACAAAGGAAGGTGTAAAATGAAAGTATCCATTGATGGAATCCTCGGTACAGCGCAGAAGATTAACAGCCAGAAGGAACTGGAAGAAAACAATCCCAATAAGAAAAGAAGCGATGTTAAGACTGACTCCGTATCCATAGGAAGCAGGATCAATACGCGCCTTGACGCGATGGAAACAGAATTACGCGAGGTCCAGTCGTCCCTCACGCGCAACCAGATCGTACGTGACGGTATCGACCAGCTTAAAGCCGATCTCCTCAAGGGCGCGCCGGAACAGCAGAATATCCTCAACAACGTGACCTTCGAGGGGAACAGGGTCCTCCGCGGCTTCGTCGGCGAGGCAATCACGGAACAGCAGCTTGCAGCCATGATGGACACCAACGGCAAGCTCATCAATGATGACGTCACCAGGCTGAAGAAGCTCCAGGTGGAGCTTGACAATATCACCGCCTCCGACCTGGTGGGCCAGGACAGGCTGAAGAATATCGTTTCCAATATTGATTCCATTTTCACCCGGTCCGGCGTCACCAATATCGAGAGTATCTCTACCCTTCGGCCTGATGCGGTCATGAGGCTTATTAAATAAGGGCCGGCTGTCACACCGGTCCCGGCCGCGCAGATCAATGAACGATACAGATGTGTCCACGCAAACGAAATAGCTTCGCATTGTTTCTTCTCCTGGCCCTGCCTGTTTTTGCCCCGCATCCGGTGTACAATCAGGATAAACCCTTTGTATTCGCGGTGAATCCCTGCTCCGGCAGCTATGACAAATACATGAAAGGCTGGCGCATGCCCTTCAGCCGGCGCGATATCAGGGAATGGGGCGCGTCCCGGGGATTGGTCCCCGGCGATGACCGCGGCCCCATTGTTGACGATACGGCGGCCTATGTGGGGCCCTTCGGATCGACTATCATCATCAATGGCCTTTCCCGTGAAGGGAGATACCGTTTATGGATCGATTTCGTCAGGTTCAGATCGGCGAAGGGATATCCCGACTCGATATTGAAGGTATTCGCTTCAGGACCGGGCCTGGAACCCCGGCAAATCGATACCCTGCGCCTTTCCGATATCAATGAGTCCTATTTCCATGCCGATATTCCCGGGGTTGTTTCGTCGACGGGCAGCGTTGAGCTGCGATTTGTGGAATACTCGTCAGTGCCCGGGAACTGGGGTATCTGGGACATCATCGTAGCGGGGGCAGCGGAACTCCCCGGCCGGAGCGATATCCCCGGAGATGAAAATATTAATCTTGAAATTAATGACTGGATTGTACAATAATCCATTATTGTAAATGATCCTGCCGTTAATTCTCTTCTTGATATACTTAATTTCTATAAGCAGGGCGCTGTGTTAATTGATTTCGTGCCAGATTTCATGAGAGTTGATGCAAATCTGATTTTTTTTTGTATTAAAGCGTGTTGCCCTTTACAAAAGCCTTATTTTTTTTATCGAAAAAAATAAGAATTTTTTTTGACAAAAAAAAGGGGTGATATTTTCTGATTCACATATTTACACTGCTTTAAAAAAGTGTTATTTTAGAACCAAGAATCACTGAATATCGGTCTGAACCGGTAAAACCTGCCGGACTTCCGCGGGTCCGGAATCTCATTATGCGAAACCAGGGTGGGGATATGGCTAAAGACTTCCACGAAAAAGATTACGATGATGAAGTATATGAAGACGATTATTACGAAGAGCATTACGAAGAAGAGGAATTAGCGGACGAATCCGAACTCATCGAGGAAGAAGAAGAGAAGGAGGAGCGCATCGTCGACGAAGAAGCGGAAGGCGAAGCCGAATCCGAGGCTGATGAAGAGCTTGAAAAAGAGGACTGGGACGAGGATGACACAAAGAAAGTCACAGTCAGTTACGCCTGCGAAGAATGCGACTACCGCTGGGATGACATCATCATAAAGAAGAAGAACGTCATCGAAGATGACGAGCCGGATGTCATCTGCCCCATGTGCGGCTCCATGAATGTCACACTGATATGAGCAGCCGGTCCATTGTTATCAAAGGAGCGCGCGAGCACAATCTCAAGAACATATCACTGGAAATCCCCCGGGACGAGCTGGTCGTTCTGACGGGGCTTTCCGGTTCCGGAAAATCATCGCTTGCCTTTGACACCATTTACGCCGAGGGGCAGCGCCGGTACGTGGAGTCGCTCTCCTCGTACGCGCGGCAGTTCCTCGGCCTCATGGAAAAACCCGATGTCGATTACATCGACGGGCTCTCGCCGGCGATATCCATCGAGCAGAAAACGACCCACCGGAACCCGCGTTCGACCGTGGGAACTGTCACCGAAATTTACGACTATTTCAGGCTTCTCTATGCCCGCATCGGCGTTCCCCATTGCCATAACTGCGGGAAAAAAATATCGTCACAGTCCCTCGACCAGATCGTCGAGAACATCATGACGTACAGGGCAGGGACGAAGGTCCAGGTCCTGGCGCCCCTGGTGCGCGGCCGCAAGGGGGAGCACATCGACAGGCTTGAGCAGGCCCGGAAGAAGGGGTTCGTGCGGGTGCGGGTCAACGGAGAGGTGCGCGAGCTCGAAGAGGAGATCAAGCTTGACAAGAACAAGAAACATACCCTGGAGATCATCGTGGACCGCATTGTCGTCAAGGACGGCGTCCGGCCGCGCCTGGCCGAATCGGTGGAAACCGCGATGGAGATAGGCGAGGGCCTGGTGACGGTGCTGGTCGGCGACAAATCCACGGGGGGGGAGACCGAGCGCCTTTTCTCCTCGAAATTGTCCTGCACTGACTGCGGCATCTCCATGCCGGAGCTCTCGCCGCGGATGTTTTCCTTCAACAGCCCCTACGGCGCGTGCCCGGCCTGCGGCGGCCTGGGGTTCATCATGCAGTTTGACCCGGAGCTCATCGTCTCCGACCCGGACAAATCGCTCTACGACGGCGTGCTGGATGTCTGGGGGAAGACCACCAGTTACTGGTACCTGGAACAGATCAGGAACCTCGAAAAGAATTTCGGATTCGACGCGCACACCCCCTGGAAAAAGCTCCCGAAAAAGATAAAAGATATCATTCTCTACGGATCGGAAGGGAAGAAGATCGACTACCAGGTGAAGCGCGAGAACGCCGAATACCGCTTCACCCGCGCCTTCGAGGGGGTGATCCCGAACCTGCACCGCCGCTACATGGAAACAAAGTCAGAAGACATGCGTATCTGGATGGAGGGCTACATGTCCAACACCCTGTGCGAGCAGTGCGGCGGGAAGCGTCTGCGGCCGGAGAGCCTTTCCGTGAAGGTCGCGGGGCACACCATCGACCAGGTCACCGCCCGGTCCATCGGCGAGGCGTGGCGCCTCTTCCAGGGGCTGGAGCTCACGGATACCGAGAAGAAGATAGCCGAGCAGATCATGAAGGAGATCCGGGTCCGCCTGAAGTTCCTCACCGACGTGGGGATCGACTACATAACCCTTGACCGCGCCGCGGGGACCCTCTCTGGGGGCGAGTCGCAGCGCATCCGCCTGGCGACCCAGATCGGGTCGAGCCTCACCGGTGTCCTCTATGTACTGGACGAGCCGAGCATCGGCCTCCACCAGCGGGACAACCGGAAGCTCCTGTCCACCCTGAAGCGCCTCCGCGACCTGGGGAACACGGTCATCGTGGTCGAGCACGACGAGGACACCATCCGCGAAGCGGACTACGTGGTAGACCTGGGGCCCGGCGCGGGCCTCCACGGCGGTTACGTGGTGGCCGTGGGAACTCCCGCTGAAATAGAGACGAACCCGGCATCGCTGACCGGAAGATACCTGGCGGGCGAGAGCTTCATCCCGGTCCCGGCATCGCGCCGTGAGGCGGCCGATCACATCGAAATCAGGGGAGCGCGGGAGAATAACCTCAAGAACATCAACGCGAGGTTTCCCCTTGGCGTGCTCTGCGCCGTGACCGGCGTGTCCGGATCGGGGAAATCCACGCTGGTGATAGATATCCTTTTCAAGGCTCTGTCGTCGCTGGTGATGAAGTCGAAGGAGCACCCGGGTAAGTTTGACAGGTTCATGGGTATCGAGAAGATCGACAAGGTGATCGATATTGACCAGTCTCCCATCGGGCGGACGCCGCGGTCGAATCCCGCCACCTACACCGGGCTTTTCACGCCGATCCGCGACCTCTTCGCGAAGCTCCCCGATTCGAAGATGCGGGGATACCAGCCGGGCCGCTTCTCCTTCAATGTTACGGGGGGGCGGTGCGAATCGTGCTTCGGCGACGGCGTCATCAAGATCGAGATGCACTTCCTCCCCGACGTGTACATCACCTGCGATGTGTGCAAGGGAAGGCGCTACAACCATGAGACCCTCGAGGTGCGGTACAAGGGGAAAAATATCTACGAGGTGCTGGAGATGACCGTGGAGGAGGCCCTTGATTTTTTCAGCGCCATCCCCGCCATCCATGGCAAGCTTGACACGCTGAACCGGGTGGGCCTCGGCTACATCAA
>CAZZHU010000117.1:0-14342 GCA_964654045.1 uncultured Leptospirales bacterium | reverse complement strand
GGAACCGGAGAAGGCGAAGAAGAAGCTCGAGGAGAAGGAGAAGGAACTGGACAAGCGTGAGGACAAGCTCCGGGAAAAGGAACTGGACAAGAACATCTACGCGGGCAAGCTCTATTACCTGAAGCTCAAGGAATACCTCGACGGCGGCCACTACAACAACGACCTGTACATGATAAACGCCTCCACGCGGAAGATCATGTTCAAATCGCCGGTCGAGAACATCTGCGGGAGCAGGTACGACGTTTATTCCGGCGGCATCGTCATCATAACCCACAAGGGGAGCCACACCTCCGGTCACCACCTTACCCTGGTGGACAAGGACACGCTCCAGGCGAAGATCCACGGCGGCGATAACGTGTTCTGGCGGAGCTTCATCGAGATACGCGACGGTTTCATCTACGCGATATTGTACGACAACGGCAGGCATTATCTGGGACGCTTCGACGGCAGCCTCAAGCTCGTGGCCAAGTCGAAGGAGGAGCTGAGCGAGAACACCTTCATCAGCTTCTGGGACAACTACATCTACATAAACCGGCAGGACAAGAAGATCATCGTGCTGAACAAGGAGGACCTGACCTTCATCGACGAGGTTAAGCCGTGACCGGGAGGCGATTTATTAATCGTCTCCCGCGCGCATACTTTCCATCCGTTCCCGGTTTATCCTTCTGATCACGGCTTCGGCGCTGGTCAGGACGCTGCCGTCGGCATCCTGTATCTCGCCGCGCACCTTTATCTCCCTGCCGGCGTCCTCTACGAGATAACCGAATACCCTCAGGGACGCGGCCACGTATGCCGGCCGGTGATAACGCACCGACATCTCCCGGGTGACAAACGCCCGTTCCCCGAGCAGCCCGAATACGACCCAGGACATGGTTTCATCGAGGAGGAGCCCGTGAAAACCGCCATGCAGCATCCTCCCCCAGCCGGTCCAGGTTTCCGGCGGCGTGAATTCGGTGCTTACCGATCCCGGGCTTTCCCTGTAAAATCTCAATCTCAAACCTGACGGGTTTTCCATGCCGCAGCAGAAACAATTCGGAACCTCATTCTGCGCGGGCAGCGGCTCCTTTTCAATGACAGGGCTGCCCGGGTTCATGACGGTCTCCTTTTTCTCAGGATTCCCGCCGCCAGCATCCAGACGCCCGCTATCACCATTACCGACGGCCAGAAGAGCGCCATATCCAGCGGGATGATCCCCGTCTTTTTTCCTATCCATATCACGCCGATGACGACCATCATGAGGCCGCAGAAAATCCCGCCGCTCCTGCTGCCGCACCACAGGTCGTGCCGCTTCGCGCTGGTGGAATTATCGTTTTCGATGTTTGAACTCATGGTCATTCTCCTTTTTCCTTGTTCTTGTTTTCCATATTTTTCATCATGTCCCTGCAGAAATTGGACATGTTTCCGCAGAATTGCTCGAATTCGGCTTTTCCATCCTTTTTTTCCATGCAACGGCTCATCATCTTCATCATATCCCCGCATCCCTTGAAGGAAAATTCCTGATTCCCGGGCTTCTGGCCCGCGTTTTCATTTGTTGTCATGTCTATATCTCATGTATTATTTCTATATTTCGAATTATTTCGAAATATAGAAATAATATACTACCGCTGCAATGGATTGTCAAGAGGGGGATGGTAAATATTTCGATATTTTTCGAAATTTCTACAAGTCGGAGGTACTCAAAAAGTGGGGATGCATAAATCATTGCCCCGGCTTATCCCTGCCGGTAAGGTAGTTGACCATCAGACTGACGGTCTCTTCATTGACCAATCAATGGACTGTCTGGCCGTCGCGCTCGCACGTGATAAGGCCCGCATTCCTCAATTCCTTCATGTGGTGGGAAATGGTCGAGATGGCCATGTCGAAATTGCTGGCAACGTCGCACACGGAGGGCCTGTTCTCTTCGTCAAGGACGCCCTTGCCGTGGCCGGTCCTGATATATTCGAACATCGCCATGCGGTTTTCGTTGGAAAGTGCCTTCATGGCCGCGACAACTCTTTTCAGATGTTGTAATCTATCGGCCTGTGATTTGGGGGACATGGCGGTTTACCTGCCTGTTATACGAGATTCATTACTTTTAGATATTTCGAATATTATCGAAATTCCAACAGGCTGTCAAGATTTTTTCTCACGGACAGATGGAATTCTCTTTCATAATGAGTATTATTCTACCAGGCGGATACCAGCGGGAACAGCCGCATGAGGCATTGCCGGTCCGTGTGTTCCGCACAGATGGTATTGACTATTTTTTATTTTCCTGTTGTCACAAACCCCCTTATTATCTGTATAAGGATTAACCGGGAAGGATAATAACAATGTTTAATCCCTTTACTGAAATAATCGACGAAAACGAGGACGACAGCCGGATCATACAGAACGTACTCGAGGGCAACGCGGGCGCCCTTGAAAAGCTTATATACCGGCACCAGGCGTGGATATACAATATCGCGCTGAAAATGGTCTTTGACCCCGATGACGCGGAGGACGTGACCCAGGAGATACTCCTGAAGATAATCTCCCATCTATCGTCCTACGATGCCTCCCGGGCCCCCTTCAGGACATGGCTCTACCGGATTGTGGCCAACCATGTGCTCAACATGAAGAACAGGAAAATCGAGACCGCGATGAGCCGCGTGTATCTTGAGGGGAATTTTACAGCCTCCGGGGACGAGATCGAGGACCGGAGACTGGCAAGCAGGCCCGAGCACCGGGTCCTCGTGGAAGAGACCAGGAACATGTGCCTGACCGGCATGCTGCTCTGCCTCGAGCGAAGGCAGCGCCTCGTCTTCATTCTCGGAGAGATGTTCGGGATGCCGTCATCCGCCGGCTCCGAAATCCTTGAAATATCAGAAGTGAATTTCAGGGCCATCCTGTCCCGCGCCAGGAAAAAAATCGAGAATTTCGTCATGCAGAGATGCGGCCTGGTCAACCCGGACAACCCGTGCCGGTGCGAGGGCCACATAAAAAAACTGATATTATGCGGCTGGATAGACCCGGAAAACCCGATGCTGACGCGGGAGAGCCTGAAAAAAATATCATCCATCGCGCAGGAAAAAGCGATGGCGGTTGGCGGAGAGATCAGCTCTGTCTTGAAGGTATTCAGGGAATCGCCCTTTTATGAAGGCCCTGACATGACCATACGAATCAAGGAGCTCGTCAAGAGGGAGGAGTTCGGCGATTTTTTCACTGTTCAATGAAATTCTACGGATCCGGAATTTATATACTATACCACAACTGAACGAGGTTTATCATGGATACGATGTACGGAATGTGCGGAATGGAATGCTCGGGCTGCCCGGCTTACCTGGCAACGCAAAAAAACGATGATGCCGCCCGGGCCAAGGTGGCGGCGATGTGGTCGAAGATGTTCCACGCCGAAATAAAACCGTCAGACATAAACTGCGACGGCTGCCTTGCCGGATCGGACAGGCTTTTCGGCCACTGCAAAAAATGCGAGGTGCGGCTGTGCGGTATCGATAAAAAACTGGGGACCTGCGCGGAATGCGGATCATATTCATGCGCGAAGCTGGACGGCCTCATGTCGATACTTCCGAAAACAGCGCGGGAGAACCTGGAGGCTCTGCGGAAATAATTTATCCGCTCTGGAGTGGAACATCCTGAAAAAATGATTTAAGCATACTGATTAAGAGCAGGTGGGGTAAATTTGGATTTTGACAGGATTAACAGGATCAACCGGATTGTTTCATAAATCCAGCGAATCCTGTTGATCCTATCGAAAAGATATGCCTGTCGCAGCAGGCCTTAGCCGCTCATACAGCGCGATGACGACCGAAATCCGCCTGATCCCATGCACGGAAAAAGCGCCCGCTCAATTGACATCAACAATGATGAGGGTAAAATCATCCTGGAACTCGTCTGAAGAGCTCCATTCCTTCAGTGCCCTGAACATGAATTCGACGGCCTCTGCCGGCGGAAGGTCTTTTGATTCCAGGATCAGGCTTTTCAGCCTTTCATCTCCATATAGCTCCCGGTCTGCGTTAAAGGCCTCGGTGAGGCAGTCCGTATAAAGAATGATCCTGTCCCCCCTGGCGACGGTGAACTCGCTGTATTCAAGCTCGATGCGGGGAGTGAAACCGATGGCCATCCCCCGGGGAAGATATTCTTTCAGGACCGGCTCCCCGTCTCCATACGACATGTGGAACAGCGGCTCATGACCCGCCCTGGCGAAGAGAGCCCTGTTGTCCTGCCTTCTGATATAGCAATATCCCGCGGTCAGGTAATTACCCTCCATCTTGTCGAAGATGTGCGCGTTCAACGCGCTGAGAAATTCATCGGGGCGTGAACAGAACGGGGTCAGGGTGCTGAAGAGAATTTTCACCATCGATGCGATCAGCGAGGCGGGCACGCCGTGGCCCGATACGTCGGCGATGAGGACGCCGAGATTTTCCTGGTCGATGGAATGAAAATTATAAAAGTCCCCGCTGATGTTCGCCGCCGGTATGTACTTCACCCCGATGGTGAAGGCGGTCGATTCCGGAAGCTCACGGGGGAGGGCCGCCAGCTGGATTTTCCTCGCTGTCGATATTTCATGCTCGAGGAAAGCCAGCCGCTTCCCCTCTTCAATCTTATCCCTCAGCAGGATATTCAGTTCCTCTGACGTGTTCAGATTATACACGAACCTGTTGATGAGATGCAGCCCCAGGAGAACGAGCATGAAGGGCACTCCCAGCGGGTAGAGGGGAACGCTCCCCTCGAAAAGATGGAGGCTGAACACGAGGACATCATAGATCCCGAAGGCGAATATCGGCAGAAGAACTATAAAGAGCACGAGCCCCTTTCTGTTTCCCGATATGATCTGGCGAATCGACATAACGACGATGTCCGCGATATAGAGGGGAATCAGCAGGAGAAAGATGTTTCTCCAGTAGATAACATAATAGCGGTCCTGGGAAAACGTCATGAGGAGAGCAAGTACGCAGGGCGGGACAAGATAGGCCGCGATCCTTTTCACCGAGATGTTCAGCCCCAGGTAGCTCCTGAAAAACATCGTCAGAAATGGAGGAAAAAACATCAGGCCTATGCCGCATATTTTGAACGTGGTGCTGGAACTCATGGGCATGTGGGGGAAGGTATTTTCAAAAAACTGCAAAAGCATCATATCAGCGAGAAAAAACGTGGTGCAGGCATAATAAAAATAGATCATTTCTTTTTTTCGTTTTAAGTAAATCGCCAGAAAAAATATCGAAAAGGTCATCAGCAGGATGAAAAACGCCTGTATGAACTCGATCTGGAGGAAATTGCGCACCATGTAGTTGTAATTGCCGCGTTTTTCATCGATGATCCGCAGCGGGGAGAGTATCCACAGCTCCGCGTCGAAATAATTGATAATATCGATCGTGTTTTCACCCTGCTTCAGCAATCCGTCGTGGATCGGGTAATTGCGGAACTTGGACCAGCCTGATCTGAAATCAGGGGGGAACATTCCCGTTTTACCGATTATTTCGCCATTAATATAAACGATATCGGTATTCATTATTTCGCCGGCCTGGAAAACAAGGGCCCGGGGAATGTTCACCTTCAATGATACCGTTTTCCTGTAGAGGATGTAGCCCCTGGTGATCTTCTTTTTATCGGCAATTGTCTCGAAGAGATATCTATTGGGGATAGTAATCGACTCCCAGGCAGTCCCCTCCCCGGGCGGATAATCCTTTTCGCTATTAATGAAGCAATACTTCCAGGAACCGGCCAGATCGACTTCGGTCCCGGCATTTGCACCGGCCGCGGCGCGTGACAGCAGGACGCACAGTACGAGATATGTCAGCTTTCTAGTCATCCTTGTATGCCGCCGTTTCCCCATTTCGGGAAATAATTATCACCCAGGAGCAGGTACCGTCCCTCAGCTGAATAATAAAACAACGGTCAGATGAAATATCAAGTACAAAATGGATTTTTATAATGACGGTACGGTAGAGCTATTACTGAAGCTTTATTATTATCTCCACGCGCCGGTTCTTCTGGCGTTCTTCCTTTGTGCTGTTCCCGCCAATGGGCCTGTCCGCGCCGAAGCCGCGGTAGGAAAGCTTCTCCGGAGCCGCCTTCGTTTTCAGGTACTCCGCAACGGACATGGCCCGTTCCCGTGAGAGACGCCGGTTGTAATCACGGCCCCCTATGTTGTCGGTATGGCCCTCGACGATTATCTCCCGGTCAGGGTATCTGCTTTTGAGCAGGCCGGCGACCTTCTCCAGCTTGTCCTTGCTCTCAGCCCTGAGCCGGGACGAGTCAAAGTCAAAGAGCACGTCGCCGAGCCGTATCACCAGGCCCCGCCTGTCCGTATCGACATCAATCCCGTCGGGAATATCCTTCTTTAATTCGCTGCGGGCCCGCTCCTTTTCCTCCTTCGTGACCGGTTTATACATCTTCATTTTCGTGTCGATGATCATCTGGAACTCGTTGACGGCGGCGCCGTTCTTCCCGGTCTGGAAGAAAAAAGCCATCCGGTACTTCTCTTTCATGCTGACGGGGCAGTTCTCCTTTATATTCCAGTTGATGGTGCCCTCATCCTTCCCGATGATCTTCTGCGGAAAGTCAGCGGGGTATTTGCCGCCGACGAGGTTCATATCAACGGTAAAGCGGTATTGTATCACCGCCGTCTCGCTGTTTTCCTTTTTAGCGACATCGACAAGCTTGTACTCCACGGGAAAGGTCAGCTTGAAGGGTATGGAAAAGACGTCCAGGACCAGGTCCGCCTTCTCGATCCAGGCGTCACCGACAGCGATCTCCTTCCGGGGAAAGGCCGGCAGGTGCCGCAGGTTCGGCATTACATACTTCTTCGGCACCGTGAACCGTCCCTGCCTGTCGATGTCAAATTCCGATGGATACTGATCGCGCAGCTGGAACACCTCGTCAACCGAACCGCGCGCGTATACGGAAAAGCGCCCCCTGACGCTGCTCGCCCCGTCCTTTTTTTCATAGCAGGTAAGGTCGACGATGTTCCGCTCCTGGTACACCTTGCGCATCCTGTTATTGACGAGGAACTTCACCGCGGCGGTGCGAGTTATCTCCAGCCGTTCATCCTTCGGGATCTCCCAGATCAGGGACACGGCATGGGATGGTACATACGAGGATACAAGCAGGACAATCAGAAATATCTTTTTCATGGCACCACCAGGTTGATAAAATTGCGGGGTTGCCCCCTTCAATTTATATCGTCAAAACAGTGATTTTTGATGAGAGAAATAATTTTTTTATTTCTTTTCTGGAAAGGGCGGCGGGATCATGAAAGAAATAGCAAGGTATAATCAGGCGTCAGAAAAAGAGCCGAACGGCCGAGGATAACTGCGTCTACATTTTTTTGTCCGGGTTCCTCCTTCTTCCTGTGTCATAGACCGGGCGGCTCTCAACCCGCCTTCCCGTGAAAAAAATTGTAATCCCTCAAAACAGTTTCAAGAAAATCCTTCGGGTCCATGCCGGCGGCAACGCCCATTACTCCTTCGAGCTTCGCCCGCGTTTTTTCAAGGATTTCCTTCGCCGATGCCGCCGACCTGTTTTTCTTCTCGAAATCGAGGACTTCCTTGATGATCGTGACGGCGCCGTCGTCAAGCTTTTCCGCCGCGGGGAATACCGGTTGGTAGTCCTCGCCCAGGGGGACCAGGATGGTGTCGCTCATCATGACGCTCTGCTTGAGCCTGATGACCGTGGTGCCGGCCGCGATATCCCCCAGCCGCTGCCCCCTGCCGTTCAGGAGGATCGTCACCACCGCTATGGTGCCGCCCAGGAAGCTGATGTCGACGATCCTGAGGACCCACCTGAGAAGATAGCTTCCCACAGACGGCTGGGTGCCGTCGAGCTTAACCACCTTGACGCCGAGGAGTTTCTTGCCGAAACTCTGGCCGTCCAGGGCTGTCTCGCAGATCAGGTCGTACGTGAAGGCCGGGAGCGCCATGAGGATGAAATACGCCACGGTGAAGTTCTTGATGTAATCGCCCAGTGCCACGTAGCCGAGGATGACCAGGAAGGCGTAGGCGAACAGGATGATGTAGTCGACCATGGCGGCCAGGATCCGCTCCCCCACCCCGGCCGTTTCGTATTCTATGGTCACGTTCTGCGCGGTTTCTACAGGAACTGTCTGCATGTCACAATAACCCCCGGGATTTGAGTTCCAGATACGTGTTGATCGTGTTCACCGTCAGGTGTTCCGGCGAGGTAAGGATGGAATGTATTCCATGCCGGTCAAGCTCTTTCACGATCTGTTTCTTTTCAAAGGCAAATTTTTCCGCGATAGTCTTTATGTAGATCTCCTCGGTGGAGCCGGACGGCGCGCCGAGGATTGCTTCCAGCTCCGTGTTCAGGAAAAAAATTACCACCACCACGTGGCGCCGCGCCAGCATCGACAGGTACGGGAGGCTTCTCCTGAGGGAGGAGAGGGTCTCGAAGTTGGTATAGAGGAGGAGCAGGCTCCGCTGGCTGATCTTGCGCGATATCTCCGCGTAGAGCAGCTCGAAGTTCGATTCCAGGAACCCGGTCCGGACCCCATACAGGAGCTCGAGGACCCGGAAAATCTGCGCGTGGGCGCGGCTCGCCGGCAGGATGGCGTCGATGGTCTCCGCGAAGGTGATGATGCCGGCGCGGTCCTCGCGGCGTATGGCGATGTTCGATATGACCAGGCTGGCGTTTACCGCGTAGTCCAGTAGGGTCATTCCATCGAAGGGCATCTTCATGGCCCGTCCCTTGTCTATGACGGAATAGACGCTCTGCGACCGCTC
Source organism: uncultured Leptospirales bacterium (assembly GCA_964654045.1). Classification (GTDB taxonomy): domain Bacteria; phylum Spirochaetota; class UBA4802; order UBA4802; family UBA5550; genus RBG-16-49-21. The sequence goes on along the minus strand of CAZZHU010000117.1, from coordinate 5,622 downwards.
GTCCCGGAACTGGTTCACCATGGGTTCGTTTTTGCGCGCCGTGGCCTTCCAGTTTATCTTCCGGTAATCGTCGCCTGAGATATAGCGGCGGATCTGGTCGAATTCCATCGAGGCGCCGGCCCTCCGCATTTTTTTAATGCCCGCCTCCACGAGGCGGTTCGAAACGGCGAACAGGTCGTATTTCTTCATCTGGATGATGGAAGGATATACCGGGACCGTTACGTCCTGCGAGAAACGGTAACGCCTGGCGACAAGGCCGAGGGGAGACGCCGCGAATACATTCAGGGCGCCGAAGCTGTACTCCCCCCGCTCCACGGGCCTGACCGTGTAGGAGAGCTCGCGCGTTCCGCCGGAGGGGACGCTGACCTTCAGGCTGAAGTCCCTCTCCTGGAACTGGAAGGGCAGCTCGTCGATGATTTCAAGATTCACCGCGAAGGCATGGCCGTTCTCAACGCGCAGGCCGATCCGGTTCTCGTCGCCGTTGGACATTTTCTCCGGCGCCGTCCGCCGCGCCCCGATGCCCGATATGCGGAAGAGCATTGCCGCGTCCGCCGCGGTAACTGACGCGAGCAGGAACAGGGCCATCTTCGACGGCGCAAGGAGCGTTGGATAGAAAAAGGCGGCAATAAAAGAAAGGACCACGCAGGCAAGGATGATGAAAAAACGCCGCCCGAAAAAAAGCGAGCCGATCCCTTTCACCGGGGCACCTCGATGCCTTCAAGGATCTCCCGTATGACGTCATCGGCGGTCTTTCCCTCCATTTCCTTTTCGGGGGTGAGGAGGAGCCGGTGCCGCAGGGCCGGATACGCGACCGACTGGATGTCCTCGGGCTTCACGAAATCCCGCTCCCGCAATACGGCCAGGGCTTTTGCCCCGTCCATGATCGCCAGGGAGGCCCGGGGCGAGCCGCCCAGGTAGAGGGAGCTGTGGTTGCGCGTGCGGTGGACGATTTCGGCTATATACTGTAAAATATTATCATCGACATGGACATTCTTGACTTTTTTTTGGCTCGTGATGACCTGCCTGTCGGTGATCACCTTGTTTATGCCCGCCAGCTTGTCCCGCTCGCGCCGCCCGTGGGCATCAGCGAGGATGCGGGCCTCCTCCTCCCGCGAGGGATATCCGATTTTAATCTTGAAAAGAAACCTGTCCAGCTGCGCCTCGGGGAGGCGGTAGGTACCCTCGTACTCGATGGGATTCTGGGTGGCAAAGACGAGGAAGGGCTCGTCCATGATGTAGGTCGTGCCGTCAACGGTGATCTGCCGCTCCTCCATGACCTCGAAGAGGGCGGCCTGGGTCTTGGCCGGGGCGCGGTTGATCTCGTCGATGAGCACCAGGCTGGAGAAAACGGGTCCCTTCCTGAACTCGAAGTCGCCCTTCTTCGCGTTGAAGACCGTGGTGCCGATGACGTCCGACGGCATCAGGTCCGGGGTGAACTGTATCCGCGAAAAATCCGCGGACATGGTCATGGCCAGGATCTTGGCCGCAAGGGTCTTGGCGATGCCCGGGACCCCCTCCAGGAGCACGTGGCCGCCGGCCAGGACCGCGGCCATGAGAAGCTCGATCATCTCGTCCTGCCCGACGATGATCTTTTTCAGCTCGCCCCTGACCTTCGCGTTCGCCCGGGTCACATCCTTGATCTGGATACGTTCGTTAAAAGAAATTTCTCCGCTCATGGCTCCGTCCTTTTCGCATAAATTGTAAATTCCTCGATGAGAGAATTGAGACGCGACAGTTCCCCGTCGGACAGTTTTTTCCGCTCCAGCGACGAATCGATCGCTTCAAAAAGCCTCCGGACTCGGTCTTCCGGTACGCCGCTCCGCTCCGCAACCTGATCATAAAACATCCCGTCGCGGTGGAACGCGTCTATCTGAAACCGGGAATTGAGATAATCAAAAAAATAGAGTATCTTCTTGCCGGCGATATTTTTATGGTCGCCCCGCTGGTGGTAGAGCCGGCCGACGGTCGTGACGAAATCAAGGGTCGCGTTCGCCGGCGGCCTGATGACTGGGATGGCACGCTGGCGCCTCCTCGCCTTGAACAGGATAAAGAGGACCAGGCCGGCCAGGCCGGTATAGTAGGCCCAGGTGAGTGGCTCCCGGGAGAGGACATACCGGAGCGGCGTTGTCGGGGCCGCCAGCGACGACTTGTAATGCTCGTCCCAGAAGGTCCTCCGCACCGGCAGGTACGAGAGGCTCCTGAACACGTACCCGGCGTTGTTTTCCGTCAGCATGTTGAAATTCGTGTAGGCATAGGGCAGCGTGCTCAGGTAAAAGGCGCCCCTGCCGTGCCTGATGCGGATAAAGTTCGCCCCCTTCCGCCCGTTCACGCCGAGGACGGCGGCGCCCTGCTTTTTAAATGATATGAACCTGGTATTGCCGACGCCCCTGCGGCATATATACTCTTTCCGGGCCGACAGGCGCGGGTTGGTGAAATTCACCTCCATCCGGTCCGCCACGACATCCTCCGGCCCGGTTTTTATCTCAAAGACTTTCGCGAATTCATCCAGGTAGAAGCTCGCCGCCATGAACACGCTGTTCCCCCGGGCGACGAAACGCATCAGCTCGCCGGTGTCGTATGTATCGAGGGCAAGGGTGGTGTCGATGAGGATGTAATTGGCGCCCCGGAACCGCTTTCCGCGCAGGGTATCGTAAATGGTGTCATGGCTGACCGAGATGACCGCTCCCGGGAAGCAGTCCGGAAGAAGCCGGTGGAGGATATAGCTGCCGTAGGGGATCCTGTCCCTGCGCGAAAAGCTCGCGGACCAGTCCACCGGCTCCGGCGTCATCACCGTGAAAATGACGAAAAAAATGACGCTCGCGGCAAGGATCACGATGTAGGGGAGGTTCTTTTTCACGGTTTCCCTTCCGCCAGTACCGCGTAAAATCCCTCATACAGCTCACGGACGGCTGTGAAGGCGTCCGCGGGCAGTTCAAAATTCCCGTACCATATGTATTCGAAGATCCTGGTGAGCTCCGTGAATTCCCGCCGCAGCGGCGAGGCGGCCAGCTCCGACAGGTAGTCGTTGTTGGTCCTGTCGATCTTCCACTGGATCAGGCCGCGGGCCGACAGTTCTTTCAGTGCCTTGTTATACAGGAGGCGTACCGCGGTCCGGTAGTCGCGCCGCTCCAGGGAAACCGCGATAAGGCGGTCAAAATCGATATTCTCGATATGTTCGACCGCCTCGTCCGGCGCGGGACGCTTCTTTTTCGGAGAGAAGAAGAGTCCCCGCACGTCGGCGCCGATGAGCTTGAGGATCACCAGGAGAACTGCCGCCGCGACGATGCCGTAGACGATATACTCCGCCGCCTTCCATACGACCTCGCCGTCGGCGTCCCTGAAGAACCTCCCGAGGAGATCCCTGAGCCACGCCATGACGTGGTCCCGGAGCGTGAGGAGAGGCTCGTCCTTCCGGTCATAGCGGAAATCCGGGTCCTTCCGGAATTCCTCGATCTTCTTCACCGGCACGGGCCGCGCGGTCACTGCCGAGGTGTCGGCGGGGACCCGGCCAGCGTCGCGCACGGCTATCACGCGGCCGCCGTCATGATGCCGCGCTCCCGCGGTCAGCAGGGCCAGGCAGATGAGCGGTGCCAGGAACGCCCGCCCCCCCATGCTACGCGTCATTCGGCTTGCCGATATCTTCAATTTTCCGGAGCAGGCCGCGGCCCTCCTTCTTCTCCGCCAGGCTGAAATACTGGAACCCGATGGCCATGAGGATAACCACGCTGAACATCGACGTCAGCTGCTGCAGTATGCCGGTAATGATAAACAGGACCCTGAATGCATGGTTCGACTCGTTGACCTTGTGCAGGAGGGCAAGGAATGAAACCCCGGCCGAGGGCAGGGCCAGCACCGATCCCATCATGCCCACGATAATCGCCATCAGGAAGAGCAGCCCGAGGGTGAACCACCAGCTGCCCGAGATAAGCTTCGAGCTCCTCCGGATGGCGGCGAAAAATCCGATCCGCTCCTGCACGCGGACCATCGGGACCAGGGCCATCACGATGGCGAAATAAACGCCCGGCACGACGAGGAGCAGCATGAAAAACAGCACGACAAAAAAAGTTCCGATATTGGTGAACACGATCATCCAGAAGTCCCGCCTGATCGCCTGCCAGATATCATCAACGGTGACGGAGCCGGGCCCTTTTTCCGAATAGAGGGTGATAAACTCGAGGGCTATGAGGGTGATAAAGGTGTAACTCACCAGTCCGCACAGGATGAGCAGCAGGTACTCGATGGAGAAAATTGCGGCAAAGGGATTCGCCGTATCGCCCCCGGACAGGATCAGTGACGACTTCGAGCTATAGAGCCCTGCCAGGACGCCCTGGACGAGAAGAAGGGGGCCGGTTATGAAAACGAGAGCCTTGAATAGTATCGCGATATTCTGCCTGACGAAAGCGAAGGTGTCGTTGATGATCGAGCCGAAGTCGCGGGCTTTCCTGAATTCAATTTTTTCGAGCAGGTCCATGTGCTGTCTCCTTGTTTTTATAATAAAGGGGATACGCTATGTAATACCATGCGGCAAATGTCAGCGAGGCGGCGATGATGGCGGCGCTCAGGGCCGGCGGCATGTCGGAATGGCGGGTCACGAATCCCTCCAGGAGACCCGCCATTGCAAAGACCGGGACAACGCCGATCACTATCTTCAGGCCGTCCTTCGCCCCCCGCATGAACGACTCTGTCCTGGAATAGGTCCCGGGGAACATGATGCTGTTGCCGATAATGATGCCGGCCCCGCCGGCGATGATGACCGCCGTCATCTCCAGCGTACCGTGTATCCAGATGCTCTTCAGGGAGGGGAGGAGGAGCCCTTTCTGGTAGAAGAAATAATGGAAGGCACCGATCATTATGCCGTTGAAGAATATGACGTACCCGGCGCCGAAGGAAAAGAGAATGCCGCAGGCGAAAGCCATGAAGGCGACCCTGATATTGTTCACCGTGACGCCCAGGAACATGTCCAAGTTGTTCATGGACTTGTACACCGCCATGGGGTCGCCCTTTTCGATGTTCTCCAGGGTCATCTTGATGTAGCTGTCGCCCAGGATGAGACGGACAAAGCCGTCGTCATTGGCCGATGACACGGCCCCGATCATGACCGAGACTGTGAACACGACAAGCGAGACCAGCAGCTCCCTCCCGTGGGCCCGGAAGAGCCGCGGCTGCTCCCGGGACCAGAAGGTCCTGAGACGGCGCCGCTCTTCCTTCTTGTTCCTAAAAATGGCCTGGTGAAACTTCGCCGTCAGGCCGTTCAGGTACGCGGTGATCTTGCTTTTCGGGTAGAAGGTCCTCGCGTAGGAGAGATCGTCGGTGAGTTCGATGAAAAGCTCCGCCACCTGGTCCGGGCTCGATTTCCTGCGCTCCCTGATCAGCGTCTCGAACCGCTTCCACTTGCCGGCGTTATGCTGTAAGAACTGGATCTCTCTCATTGCTTCTGTCCAACGGGAATGTCATCTTAATAATGCACGATGACGGCATTATAATTATCCGGTATATTGATTTTTTTACAACTTTTTTTTAGCTATTTTTCCTCACCCCCCTGCCCCCAACTCCATATAAGTATCTTTACTCAGACTCCCCTCTCCATTTCATGGAGAGGGGCCGGGGGTGAGGATTAAAAAG
>CAZZHU010000116.1:13513-14394 GCA_964654045.1 uncultured Leptospirales bacterium | reverse complement strand
CCCTCGAGCTGAACAAGAGCGCGGTCAAGAGGGTCATGGTCCTCGGCGGCGGGGACGGGCTGGCTGTTCGGGAGATACTGAAGTGCGGCGACGTGGCGGACATCACCCTGGTGGAGCTTGATCCCGCCATGATAGACCTGGCGAAAAAAAATTCTTCGCTGAGGATGCTCAACGCGGACTCGCTGCGCGATGCGCGGGTCTCAGTTGTCGTTGGTGATGCCTATGCCTACCTGGTTCACAATAAAAAGAAATATGACGTGATAATAGCGGATTTTCCCGATCCCCACGACGAGACGATCTCCAAGCTCTACACGGTGGAATTCTACACGCTCCTGCGGCGTTCCCTCGACCGCGATGGGATCTTCGTCACCCAGTCGACATCGCCGTTCTTTGCGCGGGAGGCCTTCTGGTGCATCCATAACACCATGAAAAAGGCGTTCCCCGCGGTGAAGGCGTACCATGTCTACGTGCCGTCCTTCGGGGACTGGGGCTTCAACATGGCCTTTGAAGGAAGCTATGACGCCAAGTCCGCCGGCGGGAAGGTGCCCGGCTTGAGGTTCTATTCCCGTGAAACCTTCAGCCAGTCGCTTCATTTCCCGACCGATTCGGCCGTGTCCGCCACGGAGATCAACACCTTCAATAAGCCGGTGCTGTACACCTATTACCTGAAGGGATGGAAGTACTATACGGAGATGTAAAACCCCATGAAAAAAAGGGCTGAATTGAATTTTGACCTGAAGCAGCTGCGCTCGTTCCTGGAGGCGCTCAACGAGAACAGCTTTACCAGGGCATCGCGGAAACTGAAGGTGGGCCAGGCGACCATCAGCCATCATGTGCTGTTACTTGAGAAAACCCTTGGCGTGCAGCTTATCAAAAGGTCC
>CAZZHU010000116.1:3923-13503 GCA_964654045.1 uncultured Leptospirales bacterium | reverse complement strand
CAGCCATCATATCATGCAGCTTGAAAAAGAACTGGGCGTGAAGCTCATCAACCGCACGGCCCGCGACGTTTCGGTGACGCCGGAAGGGAAGCTTTTCCAGTCCTTCTGCGAAAAGCTTTTCAAGAACATTGAGTCCGTCGTGTCAGACCTGGACCGGGGCGCGACCGCCGGAACGACCAGGATCGCGGCGAGCACCATCCCGTCGGCGTATATACTGCCGGGCATACTGGCGTCGGTGAAGCGGGAATTTCCCGGCATCACCTACCGGCTCCAGGTTGCTGACAGCAGGGAAGCGGTGGAAATGGTGAAGGAGGGGAGCGCTGATATCGGCATCGTCGGTAAGGAATACCGGCACCCCGCCGTGGTGTTCACGCCGTTCTGTACTGATGAAATCGTGCTGGTCGGCCCGAAGGGGTATCCGCCGGGCATAGGGCTGGAGGACCTTGCCGGAATGCCTTTTATTATACGCGATGCCGGGTCCGGCACAAGGAAGAGCAGTGAAGAGGCCCTGGGCCGGCACGGGATTACGCCGTCCGCCCTTCAGGTCGTGCTGGAATGCTCGTCAACGGAAAGCATCAAGGAATCCATAGCGGCGGGCCTGGGGGTCTCCTTTCTGTCGCGACTGGCGGTAGATAAAGAAAAGAAGTCGAAATCGTTGACGGTGATACAGGTGAAAGGGCTTGAAATACGGAGGTCTTTTTATTTTGTTCATCCCGGCAGCAGGCAGCTGCCGCGTCCCGCGCAACTGCTTCTTGATTCGCTGCTGGAATTCGGAAAGAAACGCGGATGATCCTGTGGATTGAGCCGGCTAAATGATCAGCCGGGGCGCGATTATATCGCCTTCAGTACTTTCCCTGAACGGATGCACCGTGTGCAGACATATTTCCTGATCGCGTGGTTATTTTCCAGGACCTTTATCTTCTTGATGTTGGGGCGCCAGATCTTCTTGGTTTTCTTGTTGGAGTGGCTGACATTGTTTCCTATCTGTATCGCCTTGCCGCAAACTTCACATTTAGCCATGGCTCTTTCCTTTATCGCTTGTTAATTGGGCATGCCGGACGTCTCGGCGGCCCCGCATGTATCATCATTAATATGGGATGACACTATTATTTTACCTGTTTATTTTTCAAGCACTTTTTTGTTACGAGGGTTGTCCACCCTCATGCCGGATGCTGATTTCATTTGCCCTGAACAGGGCAGGGGGATTTGCCCCGTACCGGGGCGGGGTTATCCGAGGGTGTAGGCCTTCCCGGCCTCCCCCCTCGCGCCTCCCCCCTCCGGGTCGCTCAGGCGCCGCGACAGGCTATCGGGCGTCTGTCTGAGGGCGAATCCTGTGACAGCGGGTTCGCCCGAGTTACGCCCGATAGCCACCGCCGGCGTTTGAGGCGGCGGGGGAGTAGGGGAGCGCGAAGGGGGAGAGGGGGAGTCACCCCTCTCCCCCTTCGCACAATCTCGGCCCGGGGAACCCGGGCGCAACCCTGCCCCGGTCCGGGGCACATGAAGACCGACTCCCGGTTAAAGAGATGAAATGTATAATTAATTCTCTTGACTAGTAAGATAAAAATTATATTCATATTTTACATAAAAAGATATTTTATAGAATGGATCATCATAAGATGAAAATAACAAAAAGCACCAAGGCCCCCGACGCAATCAAACTCTCCCCAGACATCATGAAGATATTCAAAAAATATGATTTGTACTGCCCCCGGTGCAAGGGTATCGGCGAGGATACAATAGAAAAAATCGCGATCTGCAACGGCATGGACGTGCAGGCCTTCGTTGACGAGCTGAACAGCGCGCTGGAGTAGGATGGGCGGCATACGGGTCATCGCCGGCGAATTGAAGGGAAGGATTATACCTTTTGACAACCGTAAATTCGATAATGCCGACATCACTCCCCAGAAGGTCAAGGGCGCCATTTTTTCCATGATCGGCGAATGGCTCCACGGCAGGGGGTTTCTCGACCTCTTTGCCGGTTCCGGCCAGATCGGCATCGAGGCCCTCAGCAGGGGGGCGGACCCGGTTGTATTTAACGAGACGGATCAGAAGCGCATTCAATTTATCAAAACATATATTGAGGGACTCAATCTTGAAGCTAAGCACCTTGTGCTGAATCTCCCCGTGGAAAGGGCCATGGCTTTTCTTGCGTCTAAAAAGTGTGTCTTTGATTATATATTCCTTGACCCGCCCTACGTAAAAGCAAGGGAAGGGGTTTCCTGTCATCGGGAGCTGGTGAGAGGGATAGCTGACCAGGGCGTGCTTTCGGAAAAGGGCGAGATAATCATCCAGCATTTCAGCGGCAATAGCATGGATGAGGAGATCGGCCCCTGTCATCTCAAGGCGACTAAGATCTACGGGAAAACGGCGCTGTCGGTGTATTCAATCCATCGATGACTTGGAAATGCTCAAAACTTCTGTTCTTTCTGCCCGGTCGCATTTCAAGCCCTGCCCAGGGGCTGCAAATAAAAAAAAATCTATCCGGAATTATCATTCCAGACGACAGGGGTCTTCCCTGCAGTTATTATCATGACAATTCATCATAATAAGTAGGGGAGTAAGCTATGGAAACCGTCCATTATCATCACTCAACGGACCAGCAGGAGCGGGGCGCCTTTCTGCTAAGAAGCCGGGGCGTCGATCCTGACCGTCTGCGGGTCATGAAGATACAGAGGACCTGCGTTCATGACGGTCCCGGCATCCGCACCACCATATTTTTCCAGGGATGTGCATTGAGGTGCCTCTGGTGCCAGAACCCCGAGGCGCTGGCCTTTAATCCCGATACGGCCCCGGACGGCGCCATGTCGATTCCCGATATAATCGAAATTGTCAGCCGCGACAGTGAATATTATGCCTCAACCGGGGGCGGCGTGACCCTGAGCGGCGGCGATCCCCTTTTACAGAACAGCGCCGGACTCAATCGCCTGCTGTCGGCATTGAAGGAGAAGGGGATTCATGTTTCAGCGGAAACATCTCTCCACGTGCCCTGGGAGCATATCAGCGGGGCCGCACCGTATATCGATCTGTTCATCGTCGATCTGAAGCTGGTGGGCGACGACGACCGCCATAGAAAACTGACAGGGCAGAGCGGTGAATTGATCCGCGAAAACATTACAAAGCTGGTATCCCTTAAGGCGAATATACGGTTCCGCATGGTTATCGTGCCGGGATTCAACGATTCGAATGATGATATCAGAGCCGCGGCGGAATTTTTGCGTTCATTGGGACACGGCTCCATTGAATTGCTGAAATTCCATAACATGTACGAGGATAAGGCCAGGCGGCTGGGCCTCGAAACGGAATCGCTGAAGATTACGCCGGAACAGAGCCTCGCTGCCGCCCGGCGCGCCGAAGAGACGTATAAATCATCGGGTATTAATGCCCTGTGCGTTGATATCGATGCCGTGAGGCACAGGGCCGTATTCACACGGCGGGTCTATGACATACAGAACGCCATCAGGGAAAGCGGCCACAGCCTCTGTTTCGAGGTCTCCAGGCTGAAAACGAAGTACTATCGCAAGAACGGCTTTAAAAAGCCCGCTCCCATCCACCGCGCGGAACGCCTGGCCTATGTATTGAAGAACAAGAAGGTCAATATATATCCCGATGAACTGCTGGTGGGCAATTTCACCTCAAAGAGAAGGGGAGGCCAAGTGTGGGAGGAGCATTATGGCATTCTCTTCATGTCGATCCTTCACCAGATCAACCGCCAGACCCCTGTTTCATTCCAGTGCTCCTTCAGGGACAAGCTCTCGTTTTATTTCAACATCCTTCCCTTCTGGATGCGGCACTGCCTCCTCATGAAGGTGAACCGCAAGCTGTCGGACCTGATGCTTACCGTGGCGCGCTGCTCGGAGATGAACGCCGGGTTCAACAACAACATGGCCGCTATCGCCCATTTTATCGTTAACTACGAGCGCATCCTCGAGCTCGGGACCGGGGGTATCATCAGCGAGATCGAGACAATGCGGAGGGAACGGCCGGATAATAACCAGGATTTCTACGAGGGAGCCATCATCGCCCTCAGGGGGCTCGAGGAGTTCGCGCTGAGGTACTCCGAAGCCCTGAAATCGATGAGTGATGCCGAGGCCGACCCTGCCCGCCGCGAAGAGCTGGCGGGAATGGCCCGCATATGCGCCCATGTGCCGAAATATCCTGCCCGGACCTATCAGGAGGCGCTCCAGTCGATGATGTTCCTGCATATCGCACTTTGCATAGAGTCCTATGAGAACGCCATTTCTCTTGGCCGCATCGACCAGATATTGTATCCCTACTATAAAAAGGACGTGGGGGCGGGGATCCTCACCTACGAGAAGGCGAAGGAGCTGTTGGCCCTGTATGTTCTGAAGATGGACGAGGCCATCCTGGTGAACGATGGCGATACTTACCTGAGGATAGGCAGGCTCTTTGAGACCATGTCCACAGACCAGGCGTTGACGGCCGGCGGGATGGGGAAGGACGGGAAGGACGCCACCAACGACTTGACCTATATGCTGCTGGATATCTGCGAGCTGCAGCCCTACGCCGTGAACATGACGGCCCGCATCCACCGGAACAGCCCCAGGGAATACCTGGAAAGGCTTGCGGAGGTGTATATCAACGGGGCGCCCATGCCGGCGCTGTATAACGATGAATTATACGTGGACACCCTGATGAAACACTATGACACGACCGTCGAGGACGCGAGGAACTACTCCGTTGTGGGTTGCGTGGAGCCCAACGCGTCGGACGACCATTACGGCAATACCGACTGCGCCAACATGAATGTCACCCTGCCGCTCCTGCAGGCGCTGAAAGGCGAGGAACATGATCTGTGGAATTTCGGATTTTTGGAGCAGATGGATAAACTGGTCGCAAAATTCATCGAGTTCACCTTCAGGAAGGATAACAGGTTCTCGCGCTTTGTCTCCACCCGATATGCGGACTCCCGCCGCAGGAAAAAATTGAAGAAGGCCAAACCGCATTACAATCCTCCCACAACCATGGAGGAGCTCATCGACCGGTTCCAGACCCGCCTGAATATACTGGCATCGTCCATATTGGCGGACCATCAGAAAATCGAGGGGGTGATACGGAAGGATTTCACCACGCCCCTTGCCTCGTCGCTCTCCCGTGGCTGTGTCGTAAGCGGAAAGGACGTCAACGAGGGCGGCGCCAGGTTCAACAGCAGCGGCATTCAGGGAGTGGGCATCACGGACGCGGCGGATTCGCTCCATGCCATAGACGAGGTTGTTTTCAGGAAAGGGCTGTATACAATCAGTGACATCATTGAGGCGATCGACAGCAATTTTGAGGGAGAGCGCAACCAGGAGATCAGGAGGGCATTGCTGGACGTGAAAAAATTCGGACATGACGAGTCCCGCGAGGCGGTCGCATGGGTGAATAAAGTTTTACAGATTTATATAAACGCCCTGAATTCGGTGGAGAACTGTCCGCGTAACGGCATCTATTCCGCCGGGTATTATGCCCTGAATGTGAGCGACGTGTATGGCGCGAAGACCCCGGCCCTGCCGTCGGGCAGGCTCAGGGGCGTGCCCCTGGCAAACAGCATCACTCCTCATTACGGCATGGAGGTGTCGGACCTGCTGTCGTCGCTGAACTCGGTCGCCGGGATAGATTTCGCGCGCTATGCGCCCAACGGCACCACGGTGACCTTCACCATTGATGCTGCCCTGTTCCAGGGACCCGACGGCGTGAAAAACCTCGCCGGCATTATCGACACTTTTTTCAAGAAAGGGGGCATGCAGTTCCAGCCGAACGTACTGAACCGCGAGATACTCCTGGACGCGTATAACAATCCGGAAAAGCATAAGTATCTCTTGGTCCGCGTGGCCGGCTATTGCGCGTATTTCAACGATCTTTCGGATGAGCTGAAGAAGATCATCATTAACAGGACCTGCTATTATTAAGTCCATGTAAAATCCCTGAAAGATAGCCCTCTTTTCCATGATAAAGAGTGAATAATGAATTAAACATCCGTATATTTCTTGACGTATATCGCCATCGGGGCTTGTTATCATATTGAATGGCCCGCCGGACAGAGGCGCGGCCATAATGATCGCCCCGAGGAGCAGGATGTATGGAAAACGTCGAGAAAACTTCACCAACCAATTTTATCAAGGATATCATTGACGAGGATATCCGCGCCGGCAAGAACAACGGCCAGGTGGTGACCCGGTTCCCTCCGGAGCCGAACGGCTATCTCCACATCGGCCATGCCAAATCCATATGCCTCAACTTCGGCCTGGCGAAGCAGTACGGCGGTCGCTGCCATCTCCGCATGGACGACACCAATCCCGAAAAAGAGGACGTGGAGTACACCGACTCCATTGTCAATGACGTGAAGTGGCTCGGCTTTGACTGGGGCGAGCACCTGTATTACGCATCGGACTATTTCGAGCAGATATACCAGTGGGCCGTTCTCCTTATTACAAAGGGCCTTGCCTACGTGAGCGATATGAACCCGGAGGATGTGTCCGCGACACGGGGGACCCCCACTGTCCCGGGCAAGGAAGACCCGGGCCGGAAGCGGAGCGTCGAGGAGAACCTGGACCTCTTTGCAAAAATGCGGGCAGGGGAGTTCCCCGATGGAACAAAGACCCTGCGCGCCCGCATCAACATGGCCTCCCCGAACATGCACATGCGCGATCCGGTGCTCTATCGGATTAAGCACGATGACCACCACCGCACCGGGAACACCTGGTGCATATACCCCATGTACGATTTCGCCCACGGCCAATCTGATTATATTGAAGGCATTACCCACTCCATCTGCACCCTGGAGTTCGAGGTGCACCGGCCCCTGTACGACTGGTTTCTCGATCAGATAGCCGATCCCGGGAAGGTACGGCCGCGCCAGATCGAATTCGCCCGCCTGAGCCTCTCCTACACGGTGATGAGCAAGCGGAAGCTCCTGGAACTGGTGAAGTCGAACTATGTCCGCGGATGGGACGATCCCCGCATGCCCACCATCTGCGGACTCCGCCGGCGCGGGTTCACGCCGGAATCGATCCGCGATTTCGCGGACCGTATCGGCGTGGCCAAGGCTGATAATATCGTCGAAATGGCCCTGCTCGAGCACTGTGTCAGGGAGGACCTGAACAAACGGGCCCCCCGGGTGATCGCCGTGCTGGACCCCATTAAAGTGGTCATCGAGAACTATCCCGAGGGAAAAACCGAGATGCTTGAAGCGGTCAACAATCCCGAGGACGAAAGCAAGGGCAAGCGGGAAATTCCGTTCTCGCGGGTCCTCTACATCGAGCGGGAGGATTTCCGCGAGGAGGCGCCGCCCAAGTTTTTCAGGCTCGCCCCGGGCAAGGAAGTGCGCTTCAAGTTCGCCTATTATATCAAGTGTACCGGCGTGGTGAAGGACGATAGGGGAGAGATCACCGAGGTACGATGCACCTACGACCCGGCCACCCGGGGAGGATGGTCGCAGGACGGCCGCAAGGTAAAGGGAACCATCCACTGGCTCTCCGCCGACAAGGCCATCCCGGCGGAAGTGCGGCTCTACGAACACCTCTTCACCGACCCGAACCCGGACAACCCCGCCGAGGAGGGCGCCGACTACAAGAGCCTTCTGAATCCGGATTCCCTGAAGGTCCTTGAGAATTGCCTCGTGGAGCCGTCGCTGAAGGGCGCACAACCGGGCGCGTCCTACCAGTTCGAGCGTCTCGGCTATTTCTGCGTCGATCCCGATACGACCGACGCCAAGCCGGTGTTCAACCGCACGGTCACGCTGAAGGATTCGAAGGGGAAGGACTGATGAAGAATCCCCCATCAAGGGGGAGGAGTATGTTGTCCTCTTTTCTCAGAGATGATAAACAAGTCAAGGGCCGCTTTCATGTAACGTATCCGGCGTATAAGACGTTTTCACCGTAACGATAGCGGAGGTGAAAAACATACCGTCATTGGTAAAGCACATGTTTTGGGGACACCATGAAAAATATCATGCGGATATTAGGTTGTATGCTGTTTGTGTGCGCGCTGGCATTCCTTGCCTGTGAGAAGGAAAAGGGCGATATACTGCTATTGCCTTTGGGCGGCGGACCAAGCGGAGATAATGAGGTTTTATTCTTGAGCGCGGAGCAGATCGGCGGTACTTCTGAAACAGCCGATTCCACGGGCTTAACAATAATCTTTGACGTTGACCCGAAAACGCTTGCCACGGACAATATCACGGTGAACGGGGCGACAAAGGGTGCGCTTTCCGGTACGGGAAAAACACGGACAATCGGGATATCAGGCATTACCGTAGCTAACGAAGCACCTGTTGCCGTAACCATAACAAGCCCTTCCGGGTATTCCATAATCGGGTCGCCAAGGACCGCGGTGGTGTATAGATTATTAGCTGCTGGACAACCATATCGGGGAGGGGTAATAGCCTATATATATCAATCCGGCGATCCGGGATATGTGTCCGGTGAAACCCATGGCATCATAGCCGCGACCGCAGACCAGAGTAATGGAATTGTTTGGTCTAAAGCAGCATATCAAACGACAGCAGTGCCGGGGGGAACAGATACCGCTCTCGGAACCGGCTCTGCAAATACAGATAACATAATTTTTCAGAATTATTCAGGCACCACATATGCGGCTGGTTTGGCACGGGCTTACCGTGGCGGCGGGTACACCGACTGGTATCTGCCGTCGCGAGATGAGCTAAATAAATTATTTATTAATAAAGACACAATTGGTGGTTTCGATACTATTGGCTATTGGAGTTCGTCTGAGTCTAATGCTGAATACGCATGGGTCCAGTACTTCTCCAGTGGCGACCCGTACGAAAGATTAAAAGCGTGGAGTGTATTCGGGGTTCGGGCTGTCCGGGCTTTTTAGCAATGTAACAATTCATTGGGGTCTTATTTCCCCAGATATTCCACTGTCAGGTCCTGGATCGCCGATACGGCCCGGAGGTAGGGAAGGGGCGCCTCGGCCTTCAGGTTATGATAGGCAAAGGCGATGTAGCGGTTGAGCTTCTCTTCCCCCGGCCTGGTGGCGTCCACCAGGCGCCAGCGTCCCTTCCAGAACGCCTCCGCCCACATGTGATATACGAAGACATTCTTCTTTCCCAGGAACTCGTCAGCAAGATACATCCCCACAACGGCCCGGGCCGGAACCCCGAGTTTTCTGAGGAGGGCAACCGCGAGGACGCTGTGCTCGGTGCAGTCGCCCCGCTTCATCCTGTATATCTGTGACGCAGGAATGATGGGTATGCCCAGGGTCTTGTCGGTTATGTGGCGGTACACGAAGTCTTCAACGGCCCTGATGGGATAGTCTGCATTGTTGAGCTGCGCCGCCGCGCCGGTGATCTCGGGCGATGCCAGGTTGAGAAACCGGGTGTCTTTCAGAAAACCGGAAAGTTCTTCGGCGGTCGTGGAAACCTTCTGTATCAGACCGGTCTCGATATCGATTATCTTTTTCTGATCTCTGACGCGCTGACTGGTAATCCTCTGGTATGATGTCCTGATGAGGGCGAATTCCGTATCGCTTGATTGAATGCGGTAGCGGGAGGTTTTTTCGCTGTAGATTGAAGGCTTGAAGTTCATCACCTGGACTGTGTAATTGAAAGGGTCGGCGG
>CAZZHU010000116.1:0-3913 GCA_964654045.1 uncultured Leptospirales bacterium | reverse complement strand
CGGCATGGAGGACCAAGGCGGGGAAAAGAAGTGCAAAGAAAGTGATACAATGTTTCATTTTCATTTTTATTACTTGAGTCAGGATATTATTATAAAAATAGCAGCGAATTAGAAATCTCGTTTTTTCGACGTGATAAATGATATATTGCCTGGATTTGCTTGATAACAAGCAAAACATGGATGTTTTGCGTAAAGCGAGGATGGTCGCCGACTTATTTTTGACATCCTATCAGCGTCGGCACTGCCAACCTCCTGTTGGCAGCAGATGGACCTTCCGCAGCAAAACAAACGATTATCAACAGCTTATAAACGAAACGAGTAAAAAATGAGATTTCTAATTCGCCAATATTAAAAGAATAGAAGAATCCTGTCTCAAGTTATTATATATCTTTATTTGGGACGGGAATGTCCTAATCCAGCACCAACTCCAGCCTGTTGTTGAGCATCGTGATGACCGTCTTCTGTGTAATGCCGTCATCATCGATATAGGAATCGATGTTTTTCAGGTTTTCGATGGAGAAGCCGAGGTGAATGAGGTTCCTGGTCTTCCCATGTATTGTCACATCCTCCCTGCCGAGGACCTTGACAAGGATCAGCACAGGTTCCTCCGTGTCAACGGACGGCTCGTAGATATAGTTCCTGATCACGGTCCCTTTCTTGAACTCGTTCCTGATAAGCTCCTTCATGAAATAGTTGCCTTCCAGGATGAAGGGCCTGGTGATGGTTATGGTCGATTTCCCCTCGCCGGTATCGAGCTCAACCCTGTTGCCGCTGAAAGTGGCGATGGTCTTTACCTCGGTCACCTGGTCGTTCTGGATCGTTTTGTTGTACAATTCCAGTTTCACCGGTTTGAAGTCCAGCGTTTCCGTGATGATCTGGCGTGACGTGTTCCTGATGTAGCCGGCGTCCATTTCCATGTCCATGGTGGATACGTACCGGCCGTCGGCCGTCCTGTTGGTGACGACGGCCTTTCCGATGGCCGCGCCGTTGACCAAGAGCCGGTATTTCCAGGTCCCGGTCGGTATATCGTCGGCGCCCTTGCGGCACGCGCCGGCGGATATCAGGAGAATGACGGTGTACAACAGCAGTTTTTTCACGGTTACGCTCCTCCGTCTTTTCTTACGGGCCTGCCCGTTATTTGCAGTACCGCTTATGGCAGTATTCAATCCTCTTTTTGCATTTCTCGAACCCGATCACGGGCATTGACTGGTCAAGCTCGGGGCCCTTCTGCCGCCCGGTGATGATGGCGCGGAGGGGCATGAACAGGTTTTTCCCTTTCAGGGCCGTTTTCTCCTTCACCCGGTTTGGCAGGAAGGCGGCGAAATTCCCCGCGTTGAGCTCCGACTGGAACAGGTCCCGGGCCGCGGCAATGACCAGCCTGCCTTCCTCGGTTTTGAGCATGGCATCCGCGTCGGCGTCCGGCTCATTCACTTCATTGAGGAATATCCCTATAAGGCCGCCGATGTCGGAAAGAAGGTCGCACGATTTCCTGAGAATCGTAACGATATCCTCGATCGTCTTTCTTTCGATGGATTCGATGCCGTATCCGGCCTCCCTGATGTAGGGGATGAAAAGGTCGGTTATCGCCGGGACCGGGTATTCGCGGATATACATGCCGTTCATCCACCGGAGCTTCTGGAAGTCGAATATCGGCGCGTTCTTCGACAGCTTCCCGAGGTCGACCTGGCTGATGATCGCGTCAAGGGGAAGTATTTCGTCGCCGCTCTCGGAGGCCCACCCGAGCATGGCCATGTAGTTCATGAGGGCCTCGGGGAGATACCCCTGCCTCCGGTACATTTCCACCGAGGTGATGCCGTGCCGCTTGGAAAGCTTGGACCGGTCGGGCCCCATGATAAGGGGCAGGTGTGCGTATTCCGGTTCGGGAAGGCCCAGGGCGCGGGCCACCAGGAGCTGCTTCGGCGTGTTGGAGAGGTGGTCGTCCCCGCGGATGACCAGGCTTATCTTCATCAGGGCGTCGTCGATGATGACGATGTAGTTGAACACCGGCACGCCGTCGGACCTGATGATGATGAAGTCGCCCCCGATATTGCTGCTGTTGAATTCGACGGGTCCCTTGATCCGGTCGTTGACCACGATGGATGTGTTGTCCGGTACCCGGAAGCGCACCGTGGGTTTGCGCCCCTCGGCCTCGAACTTCTTTTGCTCACCGGCGGAAAGGTTGCGGCACCGGCCGTTGTAGGTGTACGATTCGGTTTCGCCGTCGGCGCCCTTTTTCGTTGCGTCCAGCTCTTCCCTGGTGCAGTAGCAGTAGTAGGCTTTGCCCTCGCTGATCAGCTTCTCGGTGTACTTCCGGTAGATGTCAAAGCGCTCCGACTGGCGATAGGGTCCGAAGTCGCCTCCTTTATCAGGGCCCTCGTTCCACGAAATGCCGAGCCAGGCCAGGTCCTGGTAGATCGACTGTTCGGACTCCTTCGTGCTCCGCTCCATGTCGGTGTCCTCGATGCGGAGGACAAAGGCAGCGTTGTTTTTATTAGCGATAAGAAAATTCATTATGGCCGTCCGGGCGTTTCCCACGTGGAGGAATCCGGTGGGGCTCGGGGCGAATCTGACTCTCATGGGGGTCTCCTTGGTAATTCTCGGTTTTGTGCCGGTGAGCGTCCGCGGGTACGCCCTCAGTAGTCGTACAGGTTGGTCGAGGGATTGCCGGTCACGATTTCCTTGGTGTCTCGCTCGATGCGGTTTACCATCTGCTGGATCCTGTCCACGGTTTCCTCGGAAAAGAGGACCTTGTCGCACCGGGTGCACTTGAAGGCCGGTATGTTGTCGAGGATAAGCGAGAAATGCTTCTTGCTCACGCGATAAGAGCTCTTGCCGTCAATCAGGGCGCCGCCGCAGTCGCAGTTCATGGAATTCTCCCTTTGCTATCTTTTTAATAAGGACCGGGAGGTGAGATCGGTTGCGGTCTCGCGTCCCGGAAATCCGCATCAAGACGCTCAATATAATCAAAATATGGAATTCCGATGTCAAGATATAATTTCTTGACAAATCTATTTTGTTCCTGCGGGGATAGATACGGCAGATTTTCTGATAGATTGAGGCCGGGAAGGACTACCGCCATGAACATACATATCGACAGGGCCGCGGAGGTCATGGGGAGCGCGAAAAACGTCATTGCCCTGACCGGTGCCGGCATATCCACCGAAAGCGGCATTCCGGATTTTAGGAGCAGGGGAGGGCTGTGGGAAAAGTTCGATCCGGGCGAATATGCCACCATAGATGCTTTCCATGAAAATCCGGAAAAGGTCTGGCGGATGCTCTTCGAGATGATGGACCTTGTCAGGAACGCCAGGCCGAACCCGGGCCACGCCGCCCTGGCGGAGCTTGAAAAAATGAAGAAGCTCGGCTGCGTGATAACGCAGAACGTTGACAACCTTCACCAGGAGGCGGGCATCGTCAACGTGGTTGAGTACCATGGCAACGTGAGCCGCCTCGAGTGCCTCCAGTGCGGCCGGATATACGATGATAAGGATTTCGATGCCGGCGCGCTGGTCTCCTCCCGAATATCCCCTCTCTGCAGGAAGTGCAACGCCGTGCTGAAACCGACAGTGGTCCTGTTCGGCGAGATGATACCCCGCGCCGCGACGGTCCAATCGGAGGAGGCGGCCCGGAACGCGGACGTCGTCCTGGTGATAGGAACATCGGCAGTGGTGTATCCCGCCGCCGGCATACCGCTGATCGCAAGGCAGAACAATGCCGTGATTATCGAGTTCAACACGGAAGAGACGGGCCTTACCTCGTACGCGACGGATATTTTCATACAGGGCCTTACCGGCGCCACGCTCCCGGAGCTGGTTCGGCGGATACGGTCTCTCTGAAGGTTCATGCGGTGGAACGGATCAAACTATTACCTGACAGCGTAAAGAAGAAGATAGCAGCCGGTGAAGTCGTCGAG
>CAZZHU010000115.1:6957-14480 GCA_964654045.1 uncultured Leptospirales bacterium | reverse complement strand
CAGGTCATAGAGCCTGATCGTAATCCGCCATTCGAGATCCTGAACACTCAGCTTTGCGCTGGCACTTTTTATTTCCTTGATAATGCCGGGCATGTCCGCTTCATGCCGGAGGTCCAGGATGCGGATTTTTTTCAGGAAATTGATTTCACGTTCGTAGAAGGGGTCAAGCAGGAAGCGCTTGATTTCCGGATCGTAAATCCATTTGTTTTTCAGCAGGAGATTGATGAAATCCTGTTTTCCCCATACCTTAAGCGTCTCGTTATAAAAACGTCTGCCTTCGTTTTCGAGCATCAGGGTGAAGAGACGGACGATTTCGTCTTCTGTTTTAAAATAATTTATGAGTACTTCCGCGGCAGTTCTCCGGGGCAGCGGTGAGTTTTCATTAAACCCTGATACCCGGTATACGTTGAACCTCGGGTCCAGCCGTTCACCAAGGTGATTGGTCTGGTCGGTATCGAGGGAGTTCGTCAATACCTTGAGAAACATATGGCTGATTTCAATATTCATAACGGTCTCAATCGCGTGCTTGTATAAGGCGCGCTCTTTATTTAGTAACATCTACCCTGAATCAGGATGCCCAGGCTCGCTCTCCAATCCCGAAACAGCGACCCTGAGGTTGAATTTTACAGTAAGACCGGATACATTCAAGAACAATTTTAGGGCCAATCCTGAATATCCTTTTATTTTGCTTTTTTATCCTATTTTATAGTCGGAAATAATATTGAAGAAAGCCATATTTTTTTACTTTCAGAGGGAGACATGGCTGCCCGGGCGGATGGACCGCCAGGGAAACGGCGGGCGTTCAGGGTGGGTGTGGTCACCCTGCCTGATAGTGGGGCGATAATTACTTCTTCTTCAGCTCCGGCGGCTCCTGGATCGCGATGTTGTTCTTTTTCAGGAAATCCTTGAATCCATAGACCCTGGACCCCAGGAAGGTCATAGTGATCGCCTGGGCCGGGCAGTTATTCACGCACCCGATGCACGCGATGCAGGCCTTCCTGTCGATGGAATAGCCTGAGATATCGATTGCCCCGACCGGGCATTTATCAACGCAGATCCCGCACATGGTGCATCTTTCCTTGTTGATGCCATGTTTTGTTATCATTAATTTTGTCAGCCTGACCTGGAATGATCCTTTAATAAATTCACCCGGATAATATTCCTTCTGTATGGAGGGGGCGGTCCCGCCGCGCACCGTTGCGAGGACCTGTGTCGCGAATTCCCGCACCGCGGCGTAAGTCTCTTCGTTCGGACGGTCTTTATACTTGAGTATGCGTTTTTCATTCCCCATGGACCAGGTCGGAGCGAAGGTGGACATGTTCCCGAACGTGGCAATCCCGACGGGGACTCCCCCTTTATCCGCCAGCAGTTCAAGAACATACCAGGCGGTGTTATACTGGTTGTCGCCCGGTCCCCCGAACGTTGAATAGGCCGCCACCGGTATGTCCTGTATCGAGGGAATGGCTTTCAGCCATGTCCTGACGTTTCCCGGCGCATCAAGATAATAGACCGGGGTGCCCACGATGATGAGGTCGTACCGGTTCATCGTGGAATCATCGCATTCCCGCATGTCCATGGCCGTTACTTTCAACCCGCATTTTTCAAGTGTCGCGCCGATGAGCCTTCCATTCCGTTCGGTATGTCCCGCCTGGCTGTACCAGAGCACAAGAACGGATTCCGGTTTCGTTGTCTTCATATTGTTTCCCGTTATTTTCAACGATTCCTTGGCGCACCCCGGCAGCGTAAGCAGGGCTGCCGCGCCGGCGCTTCTCAATAAAAAAGTTCTTCGCGTGTCCATTTCAACACTCCTTCCGGTGACGTGGGTATAGTATTCATGCACGTATCGACATGTCAAACGTAAATCTGGCGGAAAGGGCCCGGTGCGCCGGGCAATTATAGTTCATGGCTGAATAATAATTGTTGACATGGCCCGGTATATCCATATAGTATTATACGGTGAAGCGTAAATCAACACGACAATACCACGGGGCCCGATGAATATATATGATTTCGTACATAATGTTCATACCCAGCAATTCAAATCAGGAGATTTGATATTTTCGCAGGGTGATCAGTGCAGCGGAAGCATGTATTTTATTTTTTCCGGTGAGATCGCGATCATCAAGGTGCGCGATAAAACCGAATATGAAGTGCGCAGGATGCATTCCGGGGAATTTTTCGGGGAGATGGCTCTCATCAGCTCCGAGCCGAGGGCCGCAACTGTGCGGGTTACGTCGCGCGAAGCCAAGCTTGGCATCATCGATGAAGCCATATTCTACAAGCTGGCTAAAAACAGCCCGGAATTTCTTTTTGCACTGCTCAAGGCCGCGATAACAAGGATGGCTGATCTCGATAGCGCGCTGGATGCGGCGCGGGATAAAGAACGCCGTCCTTGAGCGGGTGAGGCGGCCGCGCATGGTGCTTTCCCCGATTGAGAGTATGTATGACCCGTATCGATAAAAAAGCGATCAATGACTGCATCGAACGCAGGGCGCCTTTTACCGTCGCGTTCAAATACGCGGACCGTGATCTTTCCATGTCCATCGACGGCATTTTTGCCAGGCTCCTGACCGCCCGCGATCAGCTCTATATCCTGAATTCAGTGATATCCATCATGAGGGAGGTGGTGGCCAACGCCCAGAAAGCGAACGCCAAGAGGGTGTATTTCACCGGCAGCGGCCTCGATATAAACAATCCCGATGATTATAAAAAGGGGATGAAGACGTTCAAGACCCGATTCATGCAAAAGCCTGAAGAGATGAGCAGCCTCCTCGTGAAGAGCGACTTCACCATCAGCATGGATTTCGGCTTTGATGACGGGGGCCTCTCCATCAGCGTCAAGACCAATGCCGCGATCCTGCCTAGGGAAATGGAACGCATCAAGCACCGGCTGGAAAGCGCCCGGTTTTACAAGAACCTGCTCGAAGCCTACAATAATATCGAGGACGGCAGTGAAGGAGCGGGACTCGGGATCGCCCTCGTGGTTATCACTCTGAAGAATATAGGCATAGACCCCTCGCACTTTACCATTGTGAGCGATAAACATTCCACCACGGTGGGCCTGCGCATACCGGCCCAGATCAAACCCGGCATCATCGTTTCCGCCGTAAAAGAAAGGATC
The DNA here is from genome assembly GCA_964654045.1 of uncultured Leptospirales bacterium. Classification (GTDB taxonomy): domain Bacteria; phylum Spirochaetota; class UBA4802; order UBA4802; family UBA5550; genus RBG-16-49-21. The sequence goes on along the minus strand of CAZZHU010000115.1, from coordinate 11,359 downwards.
CTGAAGGATATTACCGAGCTTCCGCCGTTCCCGGCCAACATAGTCAGGATCATGGATCTGTGCGATGACCCGAATTCGTCCTTCGACGCCATCGGCGGCGCCATCATGTCGGACCCGGCCCTCACCAGCAGCGTTCTCAAGCTTTCCAATTCGGCGGCTTTCGTCTCCGGGAAGCATATCGAAAATGTTTTCGAGGCGGTCAAGGTCCTGGGGATAAAGAACATCCGCGCGATGGTCATGGCGAGCGGGGCCCGGCAGATCATGGAGCAGCGATACGCCCGGTATGAAGAGATATGGGAACACAGCAACCGTGTCGCCTGTTACGCAAAGCACATCGGCCAGCAGTTCCATGGCGCCGGCGTTGTCGAGCGGGCGTATCTTGCCGGGCTTCTTCATGACCTTGGTAAAATAATACTCGTCGCGGCCGAGCCGAAGACCGCGAAGAAAATCGCGGAAGAGGCAAGGTCCAGGCTGTTGATCACCGAAACCTTCATGGAGGAGATCGCCATCGGCATCAGCCATCCCGCGATAGGGGGCATGGTCGCCGAAGGGTGGAATTTTCCGGAGTACCTGGTCGAGGCGATACGGCGTCATCATGATCCCCTGGGCTCGTCCGCATCCAGCGAGGCGGTGGTAGACGTCGTATACCTGGCCAACATGTTCTGCGGCATTGAAACGAGAAAATACGAATTCCAATATATCTATGAAAGCATACTTCAGAGATACCAACTGCAGGATGAAAAGGCCTTTGACGCGTACCACGCAATCCTGAAGAAAACATACGCCGCGCAGCAATAGACCGGCCGGCGGCCCCGGGCGCGTTTCAGGCCGGAGGCCGCATTGAATGTAACAGGGGACCCTTATGAGATTTTCAGCGTCGGCGCCGGGAAACAGCAGTTATGAATTCGGCGGTCCCGCGGGGAATGTCCTCATCATGATAGGACTTCCCGCGGCGATCTATTATCTATATTTTTGCGTCAGGTTCAACCACGGCCTGCTTATCCCCGGCGCGGATATCAATTTCGCTCCTTTTGCGGGTTTTCCGGACAGTATTGCTCCCACCTGGCAGGCGGCATTGATATTTTTTTCGTGGCTGGTGTTCCATGGTTTCCTCCAGGCGTTCCTGCCGGGGAAGGTCGTACAGGGCGTTAAACTGGAGGACGGCAGCCGGCTCATGTACAAGATGAACGGACCGGCATCATTTATCATCACCATCGTTCTCCTTGCCGCCCTGGTTGTCGCCGGCGTTGTCCCGGCGGATATCATCTATAACAGCTTCGGGGCGCTGATAAGCGTCATCGTTATATTTGTTTTTTTCTTCGGTATCTTCCTGTACGGTTACGGGAAAATCAGCGGGCAGGCCGGCCGGCCTTCCGGGAGCAGGATCCACGACTTCTTCATGGGCGTATCGCTGAATCCCCGCATTCCGCCCGTAACCGGCTTCGACCTCAAGTTTTTTTGCGAGGCCAGACCGGGCCTCATCGGGTGGCTCGCGGTGAGCGCGTCATTCATGGGCGTGCAGTACATGAAAAGCGGCCGTGTCACCGCCGCTATGGTCCTGGTGGTCGCCTTCCAGTTTCTCTACGTAGCCGATTATTTCTGGCACGAGCCGGCGATACTCACCACCACCGACATCGTCAATGACAGGTTCGGCTTCATGCTCGCCTTCGGGGACCTGGCCTGGGTGCCGCTGACCTATTCCCTCCAGGCGTTCTATCTTATCGAACATACCCATGATCTGCCCCTGTGGGGTATTGTGCTGATCGTGCTCCTGGACGGGGCCGGGTACTGTCTCTTCAGGGCCGTTAATATCCAGAAGCACCGCTTCCGGACCGAGCCGGGGTACCGCATAGGGGGCAGGGAGCCGGAGTATATACAGACCGCCCAGGGAAACCGGCTCCTGGTGTCCGGTTTCTGGGGATGGTCGCGGCACTTCAATTATGTCGGCGACATCATGATGGCCCTGGCCTGGTGCCTGCCGTGCCTGTTTGAATCCCCCCTTCCGTACTTTTACGTTATATATTTCACGATACTCCTGGTGCACCGGCAGAGACGGGACGACAGGAAATGCTCTGAAAAGTACGGCGATGATTGGACAAAATACCGGGAACGCGTGCCCTGGCGTATAGTGCCATGGGTATACTAATTATTAAATATGCGGCGGATTCATCAGCGAGTAGGCGACAGCATATAAATACTGGCAGCTAGATTGCTGAAAGTTTTATTTAGTATTACCCATGTCATTGCGATCATGGCGGAGTGATCTTTATGATCCCCTGCCCCCCTGGGGAGGCACGAATCATGCAATGCTTTACTGTTGTAATGGTTCAATGTTTTTTAATTTTGTATTATTATATGCGATGATTATTTTCCCGCATAGACCCCCTCAGGGAGACAGGGGAGTCTATGAAACGGATATCCATTTGACTAACATTGGCTGAACGAAGGCGGGGTAAGCTGCCGCCTTCATAACATATACATAAAACAACGGAGGATTTGCCATGTCTGGTATCAATGTACTTCCCCTGCGGGAGCGCAAGGGGGACTGGTTTTTCATCGTCTTTTTTTCCTGCTTCGTGTTCACGTCTTTCGCGGCTGACCTGGTTAACGGGGTGATGAGCCCCTCGCCCGACAGCGGTTATTTCTGGTCGCGGGCCGTGTATAATTTGTACGCGGTGAACAATGATCCGCTCCTCATAGCGAACCCGTCGTGGCTCCGGGCCATGTGCTTTCTTTCAGCCTTCGTGTTCGGGCCCTTCTACGTCGTGCTGGTGTACTCGTTTGTCAAGGGTAAAAACTGGATCAGGCCCTTCGCCCTCATATATGCCGGCATGATAATCGAGAGCATGATTGTCATTATTTTCGCCGAGTATGCGGGAGACGCCCATCTTTTCAGCCAGGTGTGCCAGGGCGGCGTGAAGACGGCTGAAGAGCTCGCGAAAACAGGCCTCAACCAGGACCTCAGGGTGCAGGACTCCTTCAAGTTCCTGGCATACAACCTGCCGTACAAGCTGGTTCCCCTTCTGCTGGCGGTACGGATGAGACGGGAAAACCCCTTCAGCAGGAAGTTCTGATGCCGGCCATGAAAACCGCCGGAGGGCATTTGACAGACTCCCGGTCCGGAACGGGAATCCGTATTCTGTCGTATCGCTGAAAAAATTGACAAATAATATGGATAAATCATAATAATCAGTGAAGGCTGAGTAAATCATTGTTGATGATTAAATAAGGGTTCCTATACTATGACCCATAGTATTAATGTTTTCCGCCGCCGGTGGCGGCGGAAAACAGGTGTTTTCTTGAGAGGCCGTTGAATTATACATCCTTTCACCGCTTCCGGTGGCGAAAGTACTGTTAATAAAAGAAAGAGTTTTAATGTATCGATATCCTACTATTAAGAAGTGATGATCATGGCAAAAAAGAATAAGGAAACAAAAAAGAAGAAAGAACCAGGAAAAGCATCGGCATCCGGCAGGTTCAAGTTTACCATCGGGTTCAAGATGATCACCATCATATCGCTGATCATCGCTTCCGCCCTGTTCGGCATAACCTACCTCGCCACGTTTTTTTTCAGGCAGGATTATGAGCTCCGCATCAAGGAGAACAGCCACGAGGTGGCGCGGACCATAGCCCTCAAGGCCCGTTCTGATTTTACCACCATAGTCAGGCAGGCTGATTTCCTTGTTTCCGTGCTGGAGGACAGGCAGAGCGGCGAACGCGAGAAAGCCACGGTCAAAGACCAGACCTTTACCGGCGACAACAGCATCATTTTTGTCGCGCTGGTCTCCCGGTCCGGAGACGTTTTTTCTACCGATATTTCAGCTTTCAATAAAACATTTCTCGGGCAGAACAACCTATCCGAAAATGATTTCTTCAATGCCATTAAAAATGAAAAAAGCTCGCTGGTCAACGTATTCAACGGCGACACCATCGTTAACAACTCGTCCCTCTATTTCAAAATCCCCGTCATCGGCATCGGGGTTCCATACCGGTTCATCGCCCCTTCAAGGGCATCGTCAATACTGGTGATATACGTGCCGATGACGCCGTTCCTGGAGTCCGTCAGGTCTGCGGGCATTACCAAGAGCATGATCGTCAACGGCTTCGGGGACGTACTGGCTCACCATGACAGCTCCCTCGTCAGGGCGAAGACCAATTTCGTGAACCTGCCCATCGTCGCCGGCATGCTGAAAAGCAGGGCCGATAACGGCCTCCTCCGCTATGCCGACAGCCATGGGAAATACTTCCTGGGCGCCTTTTACAAGACCGGGTTCGGCGATACCGGGATCATTTCCACCGCTCCGGAGGACAAGGCCTTTGAAGCGCTCTACCGGATCCGCTGGAGAAATATACTCATCACCCTCATCGTGCTCAACGCCGGCATCCTGATCGTGTATCTTTT
>CAZZHU010000115.1:0-6947 GCA_964654045.1 uncultured Leptospirales bacterium | reverse complement strand
CACGCAGGAAATAGAAAAGGGCAATTTCTACGTGGACATCAGGCGCACCGGCAGCGACGAGGTCGGCGATCTTACGGATTCCTTCGTCAAGATGGGAATCGGGCTGGGAGAACGCGAAAGGATCAAGGATGCCTTCGGCAAGTTTGTCAACAAGGAGCTTGCCGACAAGGTCCTCCGCGGCGACCTCAAGCTCGGCGGCGAGCTCGTGACGGCCCCGGTGTTTTTTTCCGATATCCGCGACTTCACTTCCATATCCGAGAAGATGGAGCCGGAAGAAGTGGTTGAATTTCTCAACGAGTACATGACCAAGATGGTGGATTGCGTCAACCGGACCAGCGGCGTCGTGGACAAGTTCATCGGCGACGCCATTATGGCAATCTGGGGGACCCCCGTGTCAACGGGGAACGATACCGAGAGCGCGATTAACTGCGCCCTCATGATGCGCAAGACCCTCCTGGAGCACAATGAAGGGCGCGGCAGCGCGAAAAAACCGAGGATCCAGATCGGGTGCGGCATCAATACCGGCCCGGTCATTGCAGGCCAGATAGGCTCTCACGAGCGGATGGAATACACCGTCATCGGAGACACGGTCAACGTCGCGTCCCGTATCGAATCGCTCAACAAGCCCTTCGGGACCGATATATTGATTTCGCAGGATTCCTGCAAGCTGGTCGAGGGGATTTTTAACACCGTGGCGATGCAGAAAATAATGATCAAGGGGAAAAGCAGGCCCCAGCAGATATACGCGGTCCTTGGAAGGAAGGACGATCCCGGCGCGCCGAAAACGATCGCGGCGCTGAGAAAACTGCTGGGGATCAAGGCCCCGTCCATGAAAGGTTTCGACCCGAACCAGAAAGAAGAAAAATATGAAATTATTCAAGACTGACAGAATCGTACCGGCCGTAACGATAGGCCTGATCGCGCTGTTTTCCTTCATGTTGTACGTCGATTTCACCAGGAAATTTACGCGGTCCAGGGCCGCCGAGATCGGGATCCTGACGTACAAGAAGAGAAGCGCGGAGCGCCGTTTCGCGGAAGAGGTCCTCTGGGAAAACATCGAGCAGCATTCCAAGGTGTTCAACTGCGACTACCTGAAGACCACTGAAAATTCGGGCGCTATTGTCCATCTCAAGGACAATTCCGATATCGAGATCGGTGAAAACACCCTGATCCTGGTCTGCTATTCTGACCGGGGCGTGGAGATCGGCCTGGACAGGGGTTCCATCGCGGCCCGGAGGACCGTGGCCGGCAGGGAGATGAATATTACCTCCGGGAAGGCCTCCATCACGATGAAGAAGGGCGTGTTAAGCGTGACCAGGTCAAAGGAGGGCATGAACCTGTCGGTGTCTTCCGGAAAAGCTGACCTTACCGTCGAGGGCAGGAAGAACCAGGTGGACCCGGGTAAAACCGCCCTGGTGTCCGGGGACAAGGTGACGGTAGAAAAGATCACTGTCCGCCAGGTCTCTCCGGATATCAACCGGTACTATGTCACGGCGGGGAAAGAGCAGGCCGTTACCTTTGGCTGGGATCAGGACAAACCGCAGCAGGTTAGCATTGAGGTGGCGAAAGACAATGCTTTTGCCGCAATGGCTGGCAGGGCGGTGAGCGCTGGGACAGGGGCGGTCATGAAACTGCCGGCCGGATCATATTACTGGCGCATGATAGACGGGCAGGGGAAGGCCGGCCCGGCACGGAAGTTCACCATTATCGCCGATCGGCCCGCGCAGCTGATCTCACCCGCCGACGGACAGCAATATGCGTACCGGGAGAAGAAACCCTTCATCATGTTCCGGTGGAAGGAGTCGGAGTCAGCCTCGTCCCACGCGGTCGATATCAGCAAAGACCCGGCCTTCAGGGAGCGGGCGCTCACCTTGGCCAGCGACAAGGGTTCCATCGCCACTGACGCCCTCGCGGCCGGGACCTACTACTGGCGCGTGCGCAATATCTACGGTTTTAATTCTGACGCATCAATGGAAAGCCAGGCACGGAAGCTCGTCATATCCCTGGCCGCCGCTCTCGCGGCGCCGGAACAACTCCTTCCGAATGAAGGGGGGCAATCATCCGATCTTTCATTTTCTTCCGGCACTGCCATCTTTAACTGGAAGCAGAGCGGCGATTATGCGGGTTATGATTTCCGCATAGCCCGTGACAGGGAATTCAGGAACGTCGTGTATCAGAAAAGAACGGCGGTGAATTTTCATAAACCGAAAATTGCCCTCCCGAAGGGGACATATTACTGGTCGGTCAGCGGGGTGACCTCGGCGGGAACGTCATCGCCGCGATCGCTGCCGAGGGCCTTCACGGTTGTCAGGGCACAGCCGCCGGGCCTTCTCGGTCCTGAACCGGGCACCGCGATAAATTCCCTTGAAGCAAAGGAGATAAAATTCAACTGGAGCGGGATAAACGGCGGTCAGCGGTACCGCTTTGAATTGTCCCGGGAACGTGATTTCAGGAAGGTCGTGCGAAGCGATACCATAACCGGGTTGTCGCATGCAATCGCGGTCCCGGAGCCGGGAACCTATTTCTGGCGCCTGAAGGTGCTGGATGAGGCCGGGGGCACGGCGCTGACCAGCGATGTCCGCGCCTTCACGGTGGCCGCGGCCCTCGGCACGCCCGCGGGGCAATACCCGGTGAACAACGAGGCCGTGTCTGTTGAAGGCGGGAACGGCCTTGTCTTCAGGTGGAAAGAGGTGGAAGGGGCAACGCATTACCTGTTCCGGCTGAAGCAGGTCGCCGCCGCCGGAGAGAAGACGCTGCTGACGGCAAGGGTCAACGCCGCCCGGTACGCCCTGAAAAAAATTGAACTCCTGGATGAGGGTTCCTTCGCCTGGGAGGTCTCGGCCGTCATGCAGAAGGGCGGCGTCGTGTCGGCGCAGGGAAAGACCGAGAAGTGTTATTTCTCCATCAGGCCGGGGAAACAGCTGAAGGCCCCGAAACTAAAATCGGATGTAATTTACGTAGAATAGGCATATGAAAAACAGAATAGTCCAGCACGCCGCGCTCATCATTCTCCTGACGACGGCATTCCCCGCGGCCGCCGCTGAAACCTGGCCGGTCCGCGTCGAATGGGAAGCGGTCAGGGGCGCACGCGGGTATATCGTCGAGATACGGAACCGGGAGGGCAGGGAACTGTTCCGGAAAAATGTCGCGGCCAGTCATACCGCGGTGAACCTGGCTCCCGGCGCTTACAGGATCAGGATCACGGCCCTTAACGTGTTCATGAAGCCGGGGAGCAGCTCAGGATGGTCAAAGCTGACGGTTAAGAAAAAGGAACAGCCGCGGGATGAGTCAGAAGGCGAATCAACGACCCAGATCGGCAGATTGGGCAAGGACCAGCAGGATGTATCAAATGAAGACGCCCTGGAAAAAGAACAGGCTCTGAAAAGGGAAGAGGAACGCAAGAAAGAAGAAGAGCTGAAACGTGCGGAGGCCCTGAAGCGGGAAGAGGCCCTGAAAAACGAGGAGGCGAGAAAGAGAGAGGAGCAGGCCCGCAAGAGAGCTGAAGGTTATCCTCGCGGTCTGGCCGGCCTGGGGCCCCTCGACATTGCCTTCGGGGGCAGCTGCCATTTTCCGGTCACCGGGTGGAAAAAATATCTGCGCTATACGCCGGGCGGTCACGTGATGCTCTCCTACCGGCTATCCGGCATCGGGAAAGTAAAAAATATCCCCGTGCTTTCAAATTTCGGGTTTGCCCTTCAATTCGGCGTTGTTCCCTTCAGCGGGAAAACAAGGGACAGGAACAGGATGAACCTGATGGTCTTTTCTCCCGGAGCGGGAATTTTCTATGATTTCAAGCTCGGCACGGTCAACAAGTGGGCCTTTGACCTGCGCCTTGCCGTGCTTGCCGGTCCCTCTTTTTCACGCCAGGAGATCAAGGGTTTGTTTCCGCGGAACAGGATGATAATAAAGCTCTACTATGATCCGCAGCTCAGCTTCAGGTTTGCCTATGATGGATATTTCTTCATGGAAGCGGGATGCGGTTTCCAGTCGGTGCTCTTCAGCGGCCAGGCGCTGTCGTCGGTATATCCGTTCCTGAGATTGGGTATTCGGCTGTAAGAGAGATGTGTTACTTAAATAATTTATCTGTCAAGGTGGAGGTACACAGGTAATAATGACATCGATGATATCGTTGTTAATTATTGTACCGGTTCCATATGATGGGGTACATGTCTGGCCGATGGGATTCACTGAGACCGTGACGTTGTAGGTTGAATTCCTGCCGAGAGTAGTGTTGAATCGAAATGTGCCGCTTGCAGAAATGGGAAGATCATCGCCGCCGTTATTTTGTAAAACGAGACCGGCACCTCCAAGAGATATTACTGTGCCGCCAACTGTAAAGGTCCTCAGTTGATCCGCTATTACTAACGTCATGATCGTCTGCCCCGTAGACGAATCTGCTGTTTCCCACGCCTTGTCTTCATCGCACCCGCTGTACGCAATGATGCTCAAAAATAAGAAAAACAATGACAGGGTTGTGATGATTTTTCTGCTTGATTTCATATCGCTCAATTGTATTTTCATGAATATTATCGCCGCATATAATTAATGAAGCGGCAACCTTGTGTGAATAAGATAAGAAAGCCGTCTCATTGAGTCAATTAAAATATAAACAATAATCTGGCGGGAGGAACCGGTCATCTTTAAAGTCATTACTCCCTGAAGTCCCGGGGCACCGGGGCGAAGCCGCTGCTTACGGGCCAGAACCTGTTTTCCCTTCCGCACGAAACGATGCCCTTCCGGCAGAGCTCGCTCCGCCATTCATATTTCAGCACCACCCTGGCGGCGACGCTGTTCTCCGCTTCAAAAGGCACCTCGCGGGCCGGGGAGTAGGTGGTTTCGCCGAACCCGGTCCCCGCCTCGCTGTCCATGCTTTCGCCCCGCTGCTTTTCGGAAGAAGACTTTTTCCGCGCGTCACGGCCCCTCGACCGGTAATCATCCCGGTACGGAGTAACCGGGGCAATCGCATGCCGCTTCTCCCGGTACGCGGCGACGGCTATGGTGCCCATGGCCGAGGCGTCGGCAAAGGCCCGCTCTGCGTACGAATCCGACTGTTCCGTGAAATAGAACCTGTTGGTTCGGTCCATGCCGGTCCTCCATCCATTGAAGGTGTTCGACGAGTAGGGCTCGATGATGTACATCCGCTCGCTGTTCTTCAGGTAGGATTTGGCCCCGCTGATGATATTTCTGCCGTCCACGGCGATTACCACGGCGATGCGCCGGCACGACCTGTTCGAGATTTCTATGGAATAGCGTTCTCCCTTCACGGCTTCCATGTAATAATAGGAGCCGGTCCGGCAGGTGCGGGGGTATGCCCGGTAGCGGGGGAGGTCGCCGGCATAATCGGATATTACCCGCACGCCAACAACCTCCTGCGGTTGCACGATGCAGTACCCGGCCGCGGGAATGATAACCATAATTGATAGAATAATTGAAAAGATCCCGGTTTTCATGATTGCCATCTCCTTGTATTCTTTATAATTTTGACACCGCGGATGGCATGGAAGTTCTTAAAAGATATTGAAAAATAAAAAAAGGGGCCTTCAGGAAAGCCCCTTTTCATTGAAGCGCGGTTTGATGATTACTATTAGCACTTTTTAACATTCGCGGCAGTCGAGCATGATGATGTTCCGGTCACCTTGCAGCCTTTCTTTTCGCAGGATTTCCTGTCGTCAAAGGTGTCTTTGCCGGATGCCGACGGGCACTGGTCGCAGGAGCTGCCTGATCCGCAATTATAGCAGAGACCGGCGCCGGCGTCCACCCTGATTGATGATGTTGAGATCAGAAAAGCCGAAAGAATTGCGAGCGATGCAAATACGATGATCTTTTTCATGCCATGTACCTCCGTTTATTTTTGCTAAGTTAATCAGACCGCCCGGGAAATGTCAATAGCAAATCAGGCATCTGAAGGCAAAACTCCGGGCCCGGCTTCGAAGAAGCTGCACCGGGGACGCAGATCATATCTTGAAATAATCCACGGCCTGCTTCAGGGATTCGGCCATGGACGCCAGGTTTTCGGACGTGCCGGACAATTGCTCGGAACCTGACGCGTTCGCCTGCGTGAGCTCGTTGATGCTGGTGACCGATTTGACGATCTCGCCGACGGCGTTTTTCTGCTCCTCGGTCGCGACCCGGATATCATTGGAGAGGCTTCCCGCGTATTCGGCCTTTTTATTGACATTCGTGTTGATCTCGGTCTGGGACTGCATGAATTCGATGATGGAACTCATCATGGAGCGCATGGTCGTGACACCCTCGATGATCATGCTGATGGTCTCCACGGTCTTCTCTGAATTGGCGATTCCGCGGGACGTCTCCTCGGCGTTGTTCCTGATATGCTTGTCGATGTCCTTAATAGAGCTGGCGGTCTTGTCGGCAAGCTTGGAGACCTCGTCGGCAACGACGGCGAACCCCCGCCCGGCGTCCCCGGCCCGGGCGGCCTCAATGGAGGCGTTCAGGGAGAGGAGATTGATCTGCTCGGATATGCCGGTTATGATGCCCAGGATATTGGTCATTTCATTGGAACTGTCGATTATCCTTGTCATGCTCCCGCTCATTTCCTTCATCAGCTGTTCGCCGTCGTGGGCCTTGCCCGCCACGCCGTCAGCAATGGAAAAAGCGTTCTGTATCTTTACGTTCATCTCGTCGATTTTTCCCGAAAGGTCGGCCAATTGTTTCCTGAGGGAATCCATGCTTTCGTACTGGATGAGTGCGCCGTTGACGACGCTGTCCATGCCCGCGGCCATCTCCTCGACGGTCGCGGTGACCTCCTCGGCTGACGAGGCCTGGTTCTGGGCGTTGTCCGAAAAGGTCATGACCGTAGCAGACATTTCAGTGGAGGAAGAGGCCAGCTCGTCGGATATGTTCTTGATGTTGCGGATGGCGTTGCGCAGGCGTCTCAGGAATGACATGAGCTTGATCGACATCCTCCCCACCTCGTCGTCCGAAAG
>CAZZHU010000114.1:0-14498 GCA_964654045.1 uncultured Leptospirales bacterium | reverse complement strand
GTGTCCGAGAGGCCGAAGGAGCACGGTTGGAAACCGTGTGTAGCGTAAGCTACCGAGGGTTCGAATCCCTCCTTCTCCGCATAACAATCCTTGAGTTTGCCCTCATCCCTCTACCTCTTCTCCCGCGGGTAGAAGAGGGGAATTATGTTGAAATTTCTTATCTCTTAGCCCTCGCCCTGAGGGAGAGGGCGCGCCGGAGGCGGGGTGAGGTTGGTGTTCTTTCCAGGCCGGCCTCTTGGGAACGGGGGCTTATAATTCATTAAAGGATCATAGACAAATCCATGTCCTATCAGGTAACCGCCAGAAAGTGGCGGCCTCAGAGCTTCGACGAGGTCGTCTTTCAGGACCATGTATCCAAAACACTGAAGAACAGCATCGAGAAGGGGCGCGTGTCCCACGCCTACCTGTTTTCCGGTCCGCGCGGCGTGGGCAAGACCACCATGGCGCGGATACTTGCGAAGGCCCTCAACTGCGAAACCGGGCCGACGCCGAACCCCTGCGACAAATGCGACAACTGCCGCGAGATACGCAAGAGCACGTCCTTCGATGTCATCGAGATCGACGGAGCCTCCAACAACAGCGTCGACGACGTCCGGGAGTTGCGCGAAAACGTCAACTTTGCCCCGGTCAAATCCAAGTACAAGGTCTATATCATCGACGAGGTGCACATGCTCAGCACGGCGGCCTTCAACGCCCTGCTCAAGACCCTTGAAGAGCCGCCGCCCCACGTCGTCTTCGTCTTCGCCACCACGGAGATCCACAAGATACCGGACACCATCCTGTCCCGGTGCCAGAAATACTTTTTCAAGAAGATCCCCGTCGATCCCATCGTCGCGCACCTCCGCCTCATCGTGCAGCGCGAGGGATACCGGATTTCCGACACTGCCCTGTACCCGATAGCGAGGGCCGCCGAGGGGTCCATGCGCGACGCCCAGTCGCTCCTGGACCAGGTCATATCCTTCTCCGACCTGCGCCGCGGCGGCGATGCCGAGATCGGCGAGGAAGATGCCCTCTCCATCCTGGGCATCGTCCCGGTCGAGAGTTACGTGGCTCTCCTCGGGGCCATCGGCGAGATGGACGCGGCAGCGGTCATGGCGGAGATCCACCGGGTCGCGATACTGGGGGTGGATATTCCGCGGTACGTGAGCGGCTTCGTGGACATGCTCCGCACCATCAGGCTCATGCGTAACGGCGTGTCCGTGAACGAGCTCCTCGGCCTCTCCGGGGAGGAGATAGGCCTGGCGGGCGAAGTGTCGGCCCGCTTTCACGACGAAGAGCTCTCTCTGATGTTCCGCATCGCCGCTGATTTACAGGCCGAACTGAAGTTCTCCAACAACGAGCGGATCAACCTGGAGATGTCCCTGCTCGACATGATCGCCGTGAAAAAGGCGCCCTCAATTTCTTCAATTATATACAGGCTTGAGGGGGGCGCCCCGGCGGCGCAGGATGACACCCGGCCCCGGCGGAAGAGCGCCGCCGGCCCTGAAGGGCGCCCGGCAGTTCAGAAGAAGGACGATGCGGAAGCGCCTGCACCGGCGAAAGCGGCCGTCCCTGCGCCCGGCGGCATCAACAGGCACTGGGATGATTTTCTCAACAGGATCAAGGAGAGCAAGCAGTACCTGCACTGTGTCCTGAAGCCGTCATCGGTGGCCGTGGACGGCGATACCCTGTACATATCCTTTCCCGGCGGCGCGGACAATTCCTATTATTCGCGCATCCTGGAACAGAAGAACCTTGAATTCATAAAGAAGGAGATGTCAGCCCTGCATGGTAAAGCCCTGCGGGTCGTGGTCGGCGCGAACGGCGCCGCGGCGGACCGGGGTGACACAGCGTCCGCGAAAAAAAACGGGACTCCTGCCGCCGGCGGGAAGAGACCTGACAGGGCCGCTCCCGATGACGCCGGGCCGGTGCCGATGCCCGAGGCGGAGATGGTGAAGAATCCCGGCGCCCAGGAGTTTGAACCGGAAAACAAGACCGTGGAGAAAATAAAGAACGCCTTTCACGGGCGGATAATAGACAAAGGAGAGAAGTGATGCTGAAGGGACTTGGTGATATCGGAAACCTGATGAAACTCCAGAAGGAGTTCAAGAGCATACAGAAGAAGATCATGAGCGCGACCAGGGAGGGGCAGGGCGCCAACGGGAAGGTGAAAGCCGTGGTGAACGGCGAGTACAGGGTCATGACACTTGCGATCGATCCGGAGTACCTGAAAAGCGCCGCGCCGCGCGAACTGGAAAAAGCCGTCCTCTCCGCGGTCAACGGCGCGGTGGATGAGGTCAAGGGCTATTCGGCCGCCGAAATGGAGAAGCTGACCGGCGGCCTTGATATCCCGGGGCTGGGCGGACTGGGGAGCATGTTCAAGTAGGGGAACGCACTCTCTCCCCTCTCCTTACGAAGGAGAGGTGCCGGGGGTGAGGTTGTGAAATGAAATCATCATCCTATCTCGAAGCGCTGATCAAAAAATTCTCGAAGCTCCCCGGCATCGGGCCGAAGAGCGCGTCCCGCATTGCCTTTCACATTCTGGGCATGCACCGGGAGGATGTCGAGGGCCTGGCGCGGGCGATGATCGAACTGAAACGGAACACCTTCACCTGCTCGATGTGCGGCGGAATATCCGACGGCGAGACCTGCGCCATCTGCCTGGACCAGGGGCGGGACCGGGGGCTCCTCTGCGTGGTGGAAGACGCGAAGGACGTCCTCACCATCGACGGGACCGGCGAGTACCGGGGTCTCTACCATGTCATCCACGGGCTGATATCGCCCCTGGACGGCGTCGGCCCCGATGAACTGAATATCAAGCCACTGGTGGAAAAATGCCGGGGCGGGGCCTTGCGCGAAGTTATCCTGGCCCTCAATCCGTCGGTGGAGGGCGATGCCACGTCGCTCTACATCGCGCGCCTCATCAACGCCTTCAGCGTGACCGTAACGCGGATCGCCCACGGATTACCCGTGGGCGCCGATATCGAATTTGCCGATAACGCGACCATCATCAAGTCGCTTGAGGGAAGGGTGAAAATCTAACCGGAAAGTCAGTCGCCGAGCTTTTTCTCCACGTACTGCCCGATGATCGAATTTCTCTGCTCATCGGTCTGCACGAACTGGCAGCCGTATCTCCACTTCGACATGAGTTTCCGCGCAAACATTACCTGGAGCTTGTCTTTTCTCATCTGCGGCCCGATTTTATACAGGATATTTATCGTGGCCTCGTTCAGGTTGTCCCGCTCGCTTTCAAAGGCGACCCCGCCGACCGAGATATTGTTAAACCAGCACTCATTTGCCGCGGGACTATCGTCGTTTTCTACTATAAAATAGGAAGGCTGGTAAAAGTCAGCCCGTGGGAATACCCTGTTATTTTTTTGTTTTTTGCTGAATATCATCATAATCCCCCGTTTAATGATATAATCATTTCGATTAATGAAAAGTATAACACTCTGACAATATTTTGTCAATGTAAGTTTAATTATACTACCTGTAATTCCAGGATAAAGTGCAATTTTTCTGAATATTTTTCTTAATATTTGCCTGTTATGGCATACGGATGTTGGGGTAAAATACGCTGCACGCGGGGTCACGTAACAACGCATGCTGATCATATTATTTCTTTTTTTTCTTTTTTCCCTCGATCTGGATGTCAATGGGGATCCCATCCAGGCCGAGTTCCTTCTTCAGGGATTTCTCGAAGTAGCGGACGATGTCCTTCCTGAAATGCTCCGGGTTGTTGACGAAGAGTTTGAACCGGGGCGGCATCGAATCGGTCTGCGTGGCGTAGTATATCTTAATACTGCTCTGGAGCTGGGGAATGCGGCGCGATGACTGGATCTGCGCCATCAGGCGGTTCAGCCGCGGTGTCTCTATTCTCTGCGAGGCCCGTTCCTTGAGATCCAGGGACGTCTCGATGATCCGGTGCAGCCGCTGCTTGTTTTTCGCCGATATGGATATGATGGGGAAATCGCTGGCCTTGTAGAACTGGAACTTCAGGCGGTCAATGAACGTATCGAAGGTCTTGTGGTCTTTTTCGATAAGGTCCCACTTGTTCACGGCTATGATCACTGGCTTGCGCACCTTCATGATCTCGTCGGAAATCTTTTTGTCAGTATCGGTGAGTCCGGCCCCGGCATCGATGAGATGGATAACGACATCGCTCCGCTCTATCGATTCGATGGTGCGGGTGAGCGAGTAATAGTCAACGGCGTCGGTGATGCGGCTTTTTTTCCGGATCCCGGCGGTATCGATGACGGTGATCCTTTTTTTGTGATAGATGAAGTCGTCATCGATGGAATCCCGCGTGGTCCCCGGTATCTCCGACACCACGGCGCGGGTGTATCCGATGAGGGAATTCAGGAGGGTGGATTTCCCCGAATTGGGCCTTCCCACGATGGCCAGCTTCAGGTCGGATTCCGGGCGCGACGTCTTTTTCACCGGCAACAGGTCGAGCACCTTGTCCATGAGCAGCGGCATGTTGAAGTACGTCTTTGCCGAAACGGGTACGATATCCTGGAAGCCCATCTCGTAGAAGTTGGTCATGTTCTCCAGCAGTTCCGTGCCGTCCATCTTGTTGACCGCGATAATGGCCGGTATCGCCAGCTTGCGGATGATCTCCGCCAGGTCCATGTCAAAGGCCGTGGGCGCCGGGTTTTCCATCAGGAGGATGATAATCGACGCCTTCTTCAGGTATTCACGGGCGTTGGCCAGGATCGGTTCCGACAGTTCAGACGAGTCGGGCAGGTCAAGGCCGGGCGAGTCGGCGAGGGTGAACATGATCGACTTATACTCGACGTTATACGAAAGGATATCCCTGGTCAGGCCGGGTACGGCGTCGACGATAGCCTTCTTCTGCTTTATCACGGCATTGAATAGCGTCGACTTGCCGACATTCCGCCTTCCGACGATGGCGACGATGGGTAGACTGCTCATGGTTTCCTGCTCTGATGTTGTGGGGCAGTATCGTGACAGGGCCTTTCAAATTCAAGCAAATAACATTCTGCATGAGACATAATATTATACTTGAATTTTTTCCGGCCCTGATATATACTGATACAACCCGGTGAAAAGCGGCGGCAGGTGGTGCACAGGCAGGATCCGGAAAGGGGGGGCATCATGAGGCCGGCGCCGGCAACCGTAAGCAATAGTACCCGGATTAAAAATAATAAATGAGGTGGAGAATGGCTGCAAAAACTGTTAACCTAATCAAGTATCTGATCAAAGGCAAGGAGTCGAGAAAAAAAACCCTCCTCAAGGAGCTTACCGTCGTTAACGGCCAGATTGCGAAGCTGAAGAACGAAATGAAAATTGCCGCGAAGCGGGAGGCCGTCGCAAAGAAATCGAAGGCCAAAAAAAAGAAATAAGCGGTTATTGCATCGAATGTGAATTTCCGATTACTTACAGGAGGGGTAACCCTCCTTTTTTATCAGATAATAAAATTATTGAAAAATTTGCATGATTATTCGATAATATGTACAGCGGTGCCATAATCAGCGGGGATACCTATTATTGCCAGAGGATCGATCTTGATTCAGATTAATCAGAGAAAAAACAGGGATTTCCAGGAATTTGAAACGGTTGAGGACGTTGTCAATATTCTGAAATCCCAGTTCACCAACCGCAGGTTGTACATTAAATACGCGGTGGAGAGAACTGAAGTAACCATCAACGAATACAATTCCGATGGCACGATGATGGTTGTAACTGACCCGAATTACAAGAACGAAGGGAATGCGATTATCATATATGGTTTATCGGATAAATACATCGAGATCGACCTCGAGGTGATCGAGGAGCGGGGGCCCGGCTATTATCACTGTAAAATCAGGACCGCCCGCCGCGCACTGCGGGGACGGCGCGATCTTCGCTTCAAGGTGGCCCCGGACGACGTGGTGGCAACCAATTTCAGGATATCCCGCCACACCATTGACGTCTCGAGCTTCAATATCCCGACAAGCATCAAGGTCGTTCTCGAGCAGTTCCAGTCGCAGAATTCGAAGATGAGCGACGTTCTCCGAGTGGACGTGTTCAAACCCGACGACAGGGACCGGCTCCTGGTGCAGATGAAAAAGACCGGCAAGACACTCTGGGTCGCCAATACCGCCGAGCCTGACTCATACAAGGCGATGAATGATGATTTCATCGACATGCAGGATCTCTACGGTGATGACCTCACCGCCGTGATCAAGCGATACATCGAGCGGGGTTATAAGTCGATCCTGGCGGTACCCATCATCTACATTACCGAGTCTTCGTCTTCGGTACCCTTCGCCTACATACAGCTTATATCGAAGAGCAGAAATTTTTCGCTGGACGACGTCCTGCTGGTCAAAGACCATTCATTCAAGCTGATCGACAGGATCCGCGATGCCAACACCCATCTGATACCCATGCACCAGCGGGTCGTCGATATCAGCCGCGGAGGGGCGAAGCTCAAGATAACCGACAAGAATCTGCAGAAATACATCCAGCACTCAAAGGGATTTATCTTCGACCTGGTCTTCAAGCTCCAGGCCCCTATCACGATTTACGGCGAGGTCAAGGTTTCCTACACTGATGAGGATGAAAACCTTATGGTCGGCGTCGATTTCGAGGGGAACTCGTCGCGCAAGGACGAGATGAAGCGGTATTACTCCATCCTCAAACCGATGGAGACAGACTACAAGGCCAAGCTGCTGAAATCAATGAAGAACCGCAAAAAGGATGCCGCGTCTCCCCAGCCCGAGCAGTAACGCCCGGTCATTATTTATCTTTTAAATCCCTCGCGGCTTCAGCGTCCGATTTTCTCGCATAACGGGGAAGGGTTTTGTTGTAATCGCCGTATGCCGGCGGATCCTTGAGATAGGTTTCGCGCACCAGGCCGCACATCGTACCGCCCGAGGGAGCAAACGTCTCCAGGAACACGCCCTTTTCCAGGGAGGCCAGCGCCTGCCTGTATTTTTCAATTCCATTTCCGACAAGGTGTGTTTTCCGCGACCGGTCGAGCATGCCCAGCAGGTGTCCGATCGTGTAATCGCCGGGGGGAACGATTTCCTCCGGCTCCAGGAGGGATCCGCTTCTCCGGTAGAGGGCACCGAAGACGCGGCCCTTTTTCGCGTCAAAGGCGATCATGATGTTGTCCTCCGGTTCCGCCTGGACGGAAACCGCGTAGAGGAGGTGGGTCGGTATTCCCACCAGGGGGATGCCCAGGACCTGCGCGAGCATGCGCGCCGTCGACACCGCTATCCTGATGCCGGTGAAAGAGCCGGGCCCCACGCCGACCCCGATGCAGTTGAGGTCGCCCGCGGCAAGACCGATCTTTTTCAGGCACCGGTCGATGGTGTCAAGGATCGTCACCGAGTGGGACGTGTTGACCACGATCGATGTTTCGGCCGCGTCATCGTCCCGGACGGCGGCGATGATCTCCAGCGGCGAGGCGGTGTCAATCACCAGGATGTTCAATCGTTATGCTCCTGCCAGTTTCGTTTATATACCCGATGGTGATCGTCACACGGAGTTCCGGCAGGCGGTCGAGGGCCCTGTCGGCCCATTCGATCACCGATATGCCGTCACCCTCCCAGTACTCCTCGAAAAACAGCTGGTCGAGCTCTTCGGGCCGGCTGATCCTGTAGAGGTCGAAATGGTAGAGGGGGACCGGGCCCTCGTAAATTTCCATCAGGGTGAAGGTGGGGCTGGTGATTTCATCTGTAATGCCCATCCCCCGCGCTATACCCTTTGCCAGTACTGTCTTACCCGCGCCCAGTTCGCCGATAAGCGCGAACACCGATCCGCGGGCAGCGCTTCTTCCGAGATTTTCCGCGAGGGCAAGGGTCTCTTCCATGGAGTGTGAAATAACATTACGTACCATCGATGTCAATCATCGGGAATGACGGCGGCGAAAGCAAGCAAAAATGTTTGCGAGAGGGAAGGCTCGGCCCGGGCTAACAGAAGGCATCATTCATTATAAAACTCCGACCAAATTCGCATAACATGCAAATAAAACTATAAAATCTATATTTTTGTTGTATTTTTTTCTTGATTATTTAAAGTACCCTTATCAAAAATGCCTCTCAAATAAAATCCGGGGGGAGATGAAATGGCGACCATCCCAAAAGAAGAGAAAGCTAAAAAGAAAAGAAAAATAATCATAGAAGCCCTGAAGCGGCTCCTCGATAAAGACGTATATTCGCGCATAACCGTGCAGCAGATCGCGGACGAAGCGGGATTCTCCAAGGGCGGCGTTCTCCACTACTTCCCCACGAAAGAAGATATCTATCTTGAATTGATCGATGAGATTTTCACTGAATTCGTCCATGCCCACACCTCGATTCTGGAATGGGAGCTGAACTCCGACGAAGTCGCGCCCATATCGGCGCTGGTGGGCGCGGAGAATTTCATCATCGAAAAAAGAAACATCAAGATCATCATGAATATCATTCTCTATGCTTTTGAAGAAGAGAAGATCATGAAGATCATCAGCAAGTATATCCGCCTGCAGCGGAATTTCTACGATAATATTATTTCTGACCTGACGAAAGATGGGAAGGGCCGCGCAAAATCAGCCATGCCGACGAAATACCTGTCAAGGATCACCCAGACGATCGTGCTTTTTATCGGTCTTCTCGAATCGATCGACCCGTCGGACCCGACAGAGATGGATTATCTCGAAATAGTCAAGTTCGTTACTTCCCTGCTCAGGGGATAGGCGGGGCTCACCGGTGGCGCGCGTAGTGCCGCCGTCAGGGGTAAAGCCATGGTGGACAGGGAACAACTCTACAGCAGCCTGAATGAAGGGATCCTGTCGGAGCGGATGACGTCGTTCGAGTGCAATCTCCGGAAAAACCTCGATCTCATTCGTGCCCATGGCGGGCTGCGCGGGATCGTCTCCGATCTTGACGGGAAAACGGCCGTGGTCATCGCCGCCGGGCCTTCCCTGGAGGGAAGCTTTGATGCGCTCAGGCTGTACCAGCACCGCCGAGAGCTGGTATATATCGCCGCCGACATGGCGCTCCGGCCCCTCGCGGCGCACGGAATCGTCCCCCGCTTTGTCGTATCCTGCGAGACCAGTCCCGTTGATTTTTTCGGCGGTATCGATACCTCGCGCATGCATCTGCTCGCCTTCAGCTGCATGTCGCATGCCAACCTGCTGAGATGGCGCGGCGGCGTGAGTTTTTACAACTGGATGATGCAGCGCCCGGAATATGACGCCCTCTGGGAGCGGGCCGGCCATGACCTCGGCTTCGTGGCCACGGGGGGCCTGGTCACCACGCAGGCGGCGGCCTTCGCGATGGGGTGCCGGATCAACGGTCTCGTGCTGGCCGGCAACGATCTTGGTTTCACCGACCGCTACCATGTGCGCGAATCGGTCACGTGCCGGGGATCGGTGGACCGGGCTGAGCGGCTGGCGCCGCCGGAGTCCCGCGAGATGGCCCGCCGCCGCAGCGCGATGGAATACCGTATCGAGCGGGGGGCGAGGAGCTATTATACCACGGCGCAGTTTCTCGCGGCAAAGATGTGGCTCGAGAACCTCTTCAGGGGAAACCGGCTCCCGGTGTACGACTGCAGCGATCCCGGTTGTTCCGAAAAATATGTTGCAAAAATTGAATTAAAGGATTTCATGTATTCCATGGACGGAAGAACCGGAAGGAAAAGGAGGAAGCCATGATAACGCTGCATAGGCTCAATGGTGCCGAATTTATCCTCAATGATAACCATATAGAAACGATTGAATCGACCCCGGACAGCGTTATCACCCTGATGAATGAAAAAAAATACATCGTGAAGGAATCAGCCGGCGAGATAATCATTAAAATCAGGGAATACCAGCTGCAGATACTGGCGGGTTTGAAACAGGCCGATTGATACCGCCCCGGAATCACGGCATGAAATTTTAAGTAGCGGAATTTGTGAATATCAGGGAGAGAGGATTATGGTACTGATTACTACCGAGGACCGCGGCAAGGTAATTATCATTAATATTGACGGTGAATTCTACATTGACAGCATCGAAAGCGCCGAACAGATCTGGAACCAGCAGCTGGCGAGACGTCCGAAAGTAATGGCGATCAACTGCAAGAACATCAAGTATATTGATTCATCGGCAATCGGCATCCTGGTGAAGTTTCTGAACGGCGCCATGAAGCAAAAAACGGAGATGGTTTTTTTTGACCTGAACGAAAATATCATAGGCGTGTTTAAAACCGCAAAGCTCAATAATTTTTTCAAGATTATCTCAAAGACGCAGTTCGAAATGGAATATCTGGAAAAATAATGCTTCCCTGCGGGGTTTCTAAGGGGCTTCACCCCTTCACCCCCTAATGAAAATATTCCCCGGATTTTTTTAATTTACCAATAATCATTAATAGAGAATCAAAAATAGTTTCTTCCTTATATTATTCTGCCGATAATACTATAAGGTTGTGCTATGTTGTAGAAGAGTTTGAGAAAAAACGCATTAATATTAATTTTGATGTGATTTCAATAAAAAAATTGGAGTAAAAAATCTTATATAACACTTTTCCAAAAATGAATAAATTAATTGACATAAATAGTCATATGTGGTAATTATGTCACATATATCTACATTAATTTAATTATATTTATAATTTTGTGGTGTATATAATTAGATTAATATTTATGACGCGCAAGCTGTATACTGTTGATTATCTGTCAGGAAGAAATATATTAATAAATAGATACAGAGCCTACTATTAATTATCTTCAGATTATAAAAAGGAACTGATATGGGCGAAGAAGAAAAGGATGAGATAATCGAGGAAGAAGAGGAATCGCCAAAGGAACCGGAGGCGGGGCGACGCTTCGAGGCGTCGAAGATCGTCAAGATACTGCTGTATGTCGCTGGCGGCATCCTTCTCGTAGTCCTGGTGACCGGCATATCGTATCTGGTCGCAAAATACGTGCAGGAGAGCAGTTACCAGAAGCGGCAGGACATCGTTGCCGCTCCGCCGCCTCCGCCCCTTGCCAGTTTCGAGCTGCCTGATTTCTCGAAGACTACCGCTGATGCGGAGCCTCATTTCATAAAGATGAAGATCTCGCTGGCCTATGAACCGAACGTGGAGCTGAACAACGAACTGGTGCAGCGCCGCGACCAGATACAGCATGTCGTCAATATCATTCTGCAGGGAAAGAAATACGAGGATCTTGACACGGTGAGCGACAGTGTCGCCCTCGCTGAAGAAATCAAGGCCCATGTAAACGTAATCCTGATATCGGGTAAAATAAAGGAAGTTTATTTCAAGGAACTGGTGGTAAACTAGGCGGGACTTTTTTAATCGTGGGAGGAGCATATGGGTGATGGATCATTATCACAAGACGAAATAGATGCGTTGTTGCAGGGCGCTGATGATATGTTGTCCCCGGCAAGCGGGCCCGCTGCTGCGGATACCGGTCGGGGCGGCAGGGGTGTGCTCCCGCCGGGTGAAATGAACGCGGTGCGGGATGCTCTCAATTCCGCCGTCGGATCGGTTGCTCCATCGCTCTCCGGATACCTGGGGGGCAGGAACCTGCGCATATCCCGGCCTTTCATTGAAGTGAAGCACCAGGATGCGGTGCGCGCCGATTTCGCCGGCCGCTATGTCCAGGTGACCATGGATTACAGCGGGGCGATGAGCGGCAGAAACCTCATTGTGTTCAATTACCAGGATGCCGGCTCCATATCGTCGCTCATGATGGGCGACGACCGCGGCGTTCCGCCCGCGGAGATGTCCGAGGCGCACCAGAGCACGATCCAGGAATTCACCAACCAGCTTCTTTCGTCCATGGCGACACAGTTCAGCGGCTCCGTGGGCGGAGGAATCGGCACCACGCCGGCGACGCTGTCCCTGGCAAACGGCGGCAACGACCTCCAGCTGCCGACGGGGGCTGACCTGGTAAAGGTGACCTATGATTTCGCCATTGACGGGGTTCTTAATTCCAAGCTGTACCATATAATGGATCTTTCCCTGGCGCAGGGGCTTTCGAGCGCGTCAGGCGCCGTATCCCAGCCGGTGAGCCAGCCGCAGCAGTTCCCGGCCCATGCCGGCCAGGTCGGCATCAGCCCGGTCAAGTTCCCGCCGCTGGACGAGGGGATTCCTCCCAGCGTCGGCGGGAATATATCCCTGATCCTCGACGTCCCCATGACCCTGACGGTGGAGCTGGGGCGCACAACGCAGCTTGTCCAGGATATCCTGGGCCTGGGTGAGGGATCGATCATCGAGCTTGACAAGCTGGCGGGCGAACCGGTGGACCTTCTGGTCAACGGCAAGCTCATAGCCAAGGGAGAGGTCGTGGTCATCGACGAAAATTTCGGGGTCCGCGTGACTGATATCGTGAGCCCGGCAGAACGGTTATCCGGGCTGCAATAATATGGCGGTGGCGTTCATCGCCATATTTTTTGGTGTTTTTTAATGAGACATAAGACAGGATTATCAATGAAGAGAAACAGCATACATACAGTTTTACTGACAGGCATTATTATTTTTGCCATCGCGGCAGTATTATGTCCCATTGACATCTCTGCCAGGCCGAAGAAGCGCCAGGCGAAGCATGAAACGGCCAGGCAGGAACAAAAGGCGGCGGCCGATGAAAAGCAGGAACGCGCCGATGAGGCTGAACCGGCGCAGGAAAGCGATAATACCGCTGAGGCCGTGAAAGAAAAAGAAGCCGCGAAAGAAAGCACCGAAGGCGTCCCGACCAGGGAGTATAAAGACGAGGATTTCAGGCCGCAGGTGGAAGAGGACTCCTCCATCTGGATGTTCATAAAGATGATTTTTGTGCTCGGCATCTTCGGCGGCGGTTTTTACTATTTCTACCGCTTCATAACCAAGAAGTCCGGCATCGGCCTTTTCGGCGGCGAGGCGATCAAGGTGCTGTCGGTGGTTCCCCTCGGACAGAACAAGTACCTCCAGGTGGTCGACCTGGCCGGGAAGGTGATGGTCATCGGCGTGTCGGACAGCTCGATCAGCCTCATATCGGAGGTCACGGAAAAGGACCAGATAGACCGCATCAGGATCCTTTCCAACCGCACCCCGGCATCTGACCGGAAGGTCAGCGGGTTCCAGGAGTACGTGATGAAGGATATCGGCAAGCTGATTGACAGGGTCCGCGAATTCAGGCACCGGGACCGGCGGACAAAGACGACCGTCATCGACAATCCGCAGGACATCGACTACCTGAGACAGCAGAGAAACAGATTGAAGGATTTGAACGGTTCTGACCATGAATAAGAAGATTGCATTCATCGCAGCGCTCATGGTGCTCTTCGGCGCCGGGATCTGCTACGCCCAGGACGTCGGCGGCGTGCGGATGCCTATACCGAAGATCACCTTCGACATCAAGGAGGCTGCGGGGCCGCGCGATGTGGCCCTCTCCCTGCAGATCCTTTTCCTGCTGACCATCCTCACCCTGGCGCCGGCGATCATCATGATGATGACGGCCTTCACCAGGGTCGTCATCGTGATGGACTTCATCAAGCGCGCCCTGAGCCTTCAGCAGATGCCGCCGAACCAGATCATCATCGGCTTTTCGCTCTTCCTGACCTTTTTCATCATGGCCCCGACCTTTACGAAGATCAATGACGAGGCGCTCCAGCCGTACCTGAAGGGAAAAATCGACAACGAAACGTTTTTCAACAAGGGGATGGAGCCGCTGCGCGTATTCATGCTGAAGCAGACCCGGGAGAAGGACATCGCCCTGTTCATCAAGCTCGCCAAGCTGCCCAAGCCGAAAAACCAGAAGGACGTGCCGACCTACTGCCTCATCCCGGCCTTCATGATCAGCGAAATGAAGCGCGCCTTCGAGATCGGCGTGTACATTTTTATACCTTTTATTGTCATCGATATGATTGTGGCAAGCGCCCTCATGGCCATGGGGATGATCATGCTCCCGCCGATCATGATCTCGCTGCCGTTCAAGATAATACTCTTCATACTGGTCGATGGGTGGAACCTGCTGGCCTACGAGCTGGTGCGTTCTTTCAGATAACGGAGTGGGATAATGACAGATGTTACCGTAATAGCCATAATGCGCGAATCGCTGATGACGATCCTGATCGTCTCCGCCCCGATGCTCGGAATCGGGATGTTCGTGGGACTGATCATTTCGATATTTCAGACCACCACGTCGATCCAGGAGCAGACCCTGACTTTCGTTCCGAAGATCGTGGCCATTTTTTTAACGCTGATTATTTTCGGAGCGTGGATGATACGGACGCTCCTGAATTATACAACCCATGTTTTTACGATGATCGAGAAATTGTGACGGGGAGCGCGGGTGAGGATTTAAACGGGGGCGCATGTACTACTTCGTATACCATTTCCAGGTGTTTCTGCTGATCATGATGCGCATGAGCGCCATGATCACCATAGCCCCCTTTTTCTCGAGCGACGTGATACCGTTCCGTATCAAGGCCCTCATCTCGTTTCTCGTGACGCTGGTTATTTTTCCGATGGTGGCGGCGAAGGGATATAAAATTCCCGGGGACATGGGGGGGTATTTCCTCCTCGTGATGCAGGAGGTCGCCATCGGGCTGTTCATCGGGT
>CAZZHU010000113.1:0-14512 GCA_964654045.1 uncultured Leptospirales bacterium | reverse complement strand
CTTGCCCTGAAAATGTTGCTTAACTCAGTGTCCTGAAAATCGGGGCAGGCCCACTTCGCTCCAGATCGCCCTGGCCTTCTCCTTCTCACCCATCGCGGAATAGTTCTTGCCGATCCAGATCTTGGGCGTCGTGTCCTTTTCATCAATTTTTAACGCCAGGTTAAATTGATCGAGAGATTCGCGGAAAAGGGACTGGTTGAAATATATCTTCCCGAGATTGACATGGACGAGTTTACGTATCCTGTCATCCGATGTGCGGGCAAGCACGTCTTTATAACTCACGATGGCCCCGGTGTACTTCCTCGCCACGCGCTCCGCTGTCGCGTAGAAGAGGAGTCCCTGGATATTGTCTTTTATCATTCCGTATTGGGCCAGGAATTTCAGCCCGTGATCTTCTTTCTTATTGATAATATTGGCCATCGAGTAGAACCTTATATTCTCGATATCTTTCAGCTTTATCGATTCGCCGGTCTTCTCGATCATCTCAAAAATATCCCGGGGAGCGTAAAAACCGGTATAAAAAGCAGCTTTGGCGAGCATGAAGCTGTAACTGTCATCGGGAGCGTCGTTTTCAAGGGCGCATCCCTTCTTTATGTCCTTGATGGCCTTTAAAAACTCGATTTTCGCCTCCCTGCTGATATCACCGGTCCTGTCATTGATGAAAAGCTCGGAAAAGCTGCCGGGCAGGTAGGTTTCTCCGAGGAGGTAATGGATTTCGCCCGATCTGAAGAAAACGTCCGGGTCGACCATGCGCTCCTCTTTCTGCTTCTCATACACATCGGAAAAATCAGCAAGGGCGTCCCGCTTTCTGGCCGGGTCCTTGATCCGCTTTATTGCATCGATCCGCTTTTCCAGCTTGTTCTGGCTGTACCGCCAGAAGGTCAGATAATGGCGGTATTGCACCGCCGTCACCGTCACGGCTGCAATCACTATGATTATGCCGAGAAATTTGAATATCCCGGTGTTCTTTCTTTTACTCTTATACCTGTCGTACATGCTATGACGAACTCCTCACGTATTCCCGGAACGCGTCGGTAGCGGCCGTGATAATATCAGTTCCCGGCTCAACGATGAACAGCTTGGTAGACCCGCTCCCCATCAGGAAGAGGGCCAGGTGGCTTTTCCCGGCCTTGATATCGCGGATCCGGTGGAAATCGTACCGGTAGAGCTTTTTACCCATGTAAAAGGTGATTCCCCCGGTTTCAATGCTGATGGTTCCGCTGCCGATACGCTTGATGTTCTTATATTTCTCCAGGCTGGGATCTATGCTCCCCGATTCGCTGCCGTAATCGATAACATTAGACTTATCCTCGAATAAAACAGCCTTCCGCTCCCGATTGGACGCTGCCGCCGCGCCGGATGGTTCCTCCTGTTCCCCGGAAGGCACCTTCGCCTCCGCAGGTCCGCCCCGGGTAACCTGCTTCCCGCGGTTCCGTATGCCTTTTTTTTCATCAGGGAGGGTCTCTTTCCTGCTCTGGGAAACGGGAGCGCGCGAATCGCCTGCCGCGCCCGGGGTGGAAGGCCGGTTATCACGCCGTCTTTTTGTGTCAAGAAATATCGAATACAGGAAGATGATTATCCCCAGGGAAATCAGCGCCAACGAAAGGTATAACATAGATTACCAAGCAGTCAAATATTTGACTTGTTGTAAAACAACTTATTAATAATTTGAGTCAGTCCTTCAAGCCCCCTAAATCCCCCGGAGGGGGACTTTAGTATTCATAATTATTTAACAAATCCCCCCACTGGGGGGTTTGGGGGAGGGGGTATTCTCGGAAAGCCCCTATTATCAGTAATTACTGCTTTTTACAACAGGTCTATTGTACAAATTTTTTATTCCGGAGAGAGGCCTGTCAAGAGTTTTTTATTTTCCAGAGTCCCGCCTTGAGGTACGGATCTCCCCCGTGGGTAAAATCGGAGGACTCGTTGGCGATGAATTCCAGCTGCCACCCGCGGGGATGAAAGGAGAGATATTCCTCGCGGGGAATTGAATAGGAATTAACCGATGTGAGTACGTGGCCGCCATCGCACAGGCCGTCAATGAGGTCCAGGGACTCACGGAAATTTTTCCTCGATGAAAACGTTCTCCTCCTGTTCCGGGAAAAGGTGGGAGGATCGAAAATTACCAGGGAAAATTTCTTTTCTTTTCTTTTGAAGCGCCTGATCCATTCCAGGGAATCGCCGTAAATAAAATCACGCTCATCAACTTTCAGCCTGTTGAGGCGGTAATTGGCTTTCGCCCGCTCCAGAACTCCTCTTGAAAGGTCCACGTTTACCGCCCCGATGATGCCGTGACTGATCGCATGGACCGAAAAAAGCGCCGTGTAACTGAAGAGATTCAGCATGATATCAGAGTTCCGGTAATAACCTGAAAGGCGGTCCCTCACTTCCCTCATATCCAGGAATAGGCCCGTGCTCTGACCCCCGACCAGGTCAACCTCTGCCAGGATACCGTTCTGACGGACGCTGAATCCCCCGGGGGGCTCCGCTCCGTCCAGGACGGTGCTTTTCATCGCGGAGGCGATGTCCCGGGCACTCTCCGGCCTCAGCCTGTTTTTCAGCAGTATGCCCCGGGGCCGGGCCGGCAGCAGCGGCGCGATGCTCTTGACGGATTTCAGGATGTCCCCGGTGACGGAACCGAGCCGGGCATCAAAATACTGCACCAGGATATACCCGTCATACCAGTCGAGGGTAAGCCCCGGCACGCCGTCGCCGTCGCCGTTACAGAGGCGGTAACAGTTCGTCGCCGGATCGTTATAAAGCTTTTCTCTTTTTTGAAGCGCTTTTCTGAGAAGGGATTCGATCTGCATTGCACCGGTATGTTACGGCAGGGCCGACATGATCTTTTTCATCCGCTCCGCGAGGGAGGCATAGTCCCCTTTTTTAATCAGGCCGCTTTCGACTATATAGGACATGCCTACCGAAATGACCCGGTCCTGCTTCAGGTACTCCAGGTAGTTGTCCTGGTTCACTCCGCCCGTCGGCACCAGGTGAAAATCCTTTGCCCGGAAGGGGGCTGACACAGCCTTGATGTATTCCGGGCCCCCCAGGTTTGAAGCGGGAAAGATCTTGATCACCGAACACTTCTTGAGGGCCGTGTTCAGCTCGGAGGCCGTGGCCACGCCGGGCATAAAGGCTTTTCCACGGGTGACTGCTTCGTCGATACAATCCATGTCCATGCAGGGCGCGACGCAGAAGGCCGCGCCGGCGTCATAGGCCCTCCGGAGCGCGTCAAGGTCAAGGACGCTCCCCGCTCCCACCGTCATGGCGGGAAATTCCCTGATAACGCCCCTGATGCATTCAAGGGCGCTTTCAGTGCGGAGCGTGATCTCAAGGATATTGATGGAATGCTTCTGTAATAATTCGGCGGTCCTGAGGGCGGACTGCAGGTCATCAAACTGCGCTACCGGTATGACCCTGTTTTTTTTGTGTATCGATACAAGATCGTTTTCCACCGGCATCCGTCCCCCCGCGGTTACCCTACCATGGGGTAGGAAAGCTCTATCAGGTTTCCGTCCGGATCGAGGAACACGACGGTTTTCCCCTTGCGGATATTTTCAGGGCCGAACACGATCTCGATTTCCTTCTCCTGGATTTCGTCAACGGCGTCTTCAAAATCCTCCTCGTCGACGTAAAAGGAAATCCTGCTCTTGCTGGTATCGGAATTTTTAAAGCCGGGCACTTCGTACAGTCCGATGGTGATATCGGCGACCCGTAAAAAGGTCAGGCCCGGTCCGCTCGCCTTGTCAATCGTATCGAAATCGAACAATTCTTTATAGAATTTTACCGATTCCTCAAGGTTTGATACGGTGATCCCTATATGGTTGATGCTTTCTATGACTATCATTGCCACCTCGTGTCTGTGTTAAAGAATATGATCGAACCGGCCCCTGCGGCCGTGAAAATTCGCATCCCTGGAGATACGTAAAAGGCGGGAAGAATCCCGCCAGTCAGCTATATTCTTCAAAGCAGGCGGATTATGTCAATCAATATACATTGAGAATAATGAAAAAAAGATAGGCCCCCCGCGCCCAGGCATTCAAACGCCGGCCTGACAGTGCCAGGCCGGACAATCCCGCGCAATTTATTTTTTCCCGCTGTCCGATAAAACCGTTATTTTTTCGAGGTACAGGTGAATGGTGTCGCCCCTGGCGTCCCAATCGAGCTTGAATTTTTTAATTTTTCCGGTGAGCGACACCAGGATACGGGAACGCTCCCATTCACTCAGGGCGGCAAAATCCTTTCCGACGGCATTTTTCAATGATTCCCCGTCCAGGTCGCCATGGACATAGAGCCACCGGTACGTCTGGAACACGCACACCACGCTCCTGTCATCATTCCCCACCGGCGTGACCAGCGTGAAATCGTTTTCGGTGGTGACTTCCTTCCCGAGAAGCTTCAGTAAGAACCTGCGGAGTTTTCCTTCATGATAATGGCGGCTCCCGAAATACCCGTCATGCCACGATTGATAATGTTTCTGGAGAAGAAAAAAATTCTTCACACCCTCGGATGGCTCCATTGCGCAGAGCCCGCCGGGTGCGTTCCCGGGGCCGCATGGACAGCTACCGGGAGCGCCGGCAAAGTAGAGGCCCGCCGACGCGGTCATGATCAGGACCAGGATGAGCCTGATGGTATTCCTCCGCCGAAGGTTCATGGATTACTGAAGTCTCCCCCCGTCCTCGGTCTGGGCATGCATGTCGATCTCGCCGAAGCGTTCCTCGTACTCCCTGATGTTCTGGCTGAGGGCAAGCAGGAACCGCTTCGCGTGGCCCGGAGTCAGGACGATCCGCGACATGAGCTTCCCGAATCCCGGGGGCGGCGCCGGATGCACGAATATGTAATCAAACACGAATTCATCGGGGGAATGGCTTACATTGGAAAAATTCGAGAATATGCCCATGGCGACATCCTCATCGACCTTCACCTCTATCTTCACATCCTTATCTTTCTGGTGCATGATAAGCTCCTTGCATGATTTTTCCGGCCTATCTTGTAAGCACGGTCCCCGTGGCAGAATGGCCCATGTAGAACGCCGATGTAAATAAGTATAATAAAAAATATGATTTCATTGATAAAAATTCAATAAAAATTTACAATAAACCACGCTAAAATTAATGCTGGCCGCACTACCGGCCAGGATGTGAACAATGATTCCGGTGACCATATGAGAATTTTCGCGATATCAGACATCCATATAGACTATGCTGAAAACAGGGCATGGCTTCGGGACCTTTCAGCAGAGGATTACCGCAGGGATATACTTATACTTGCCGGCGATGTCGCTGACATCACCGCCCTCCTCGCCGATGCCTTCAGGGAACTGGCGGGTAAATTCCGCGAGGTACTGTATGTGCCGGGGAACCATGACCTCTGGACCCACCGGAACGGCATGGCCGACTCACTGGCGGGCTTTGACCGGGTAATGAAAATCGCGGCGGACAATGGTGTACGCACCGGGCCTTACACCGACGGCGGACTATCCATCATCCCTCTTTACGGCTGGTATGATTATTCCTTCGGCAGACCATCCGGGGAGCTTTCCCTCATGTGGATGGATTACACGGCCTGTTCATGGCCGGACGGCTTCGACGAGGCGGCCATCACCCGTCATTTCACGGACATGAACAATGAAGTCCTGTCCATTAAAAACGATCGCGTTATAACCTTTTCGCATTTCATGCCCCGCATCGACCTGATGCCGTCGATCATACCGGAAAAGAAGCGCTTTCTCTACCCGGTACTGGGCACCACCATTCTTGAAAAGCAGATCAGGCTGATCGGACCGCAGATCCACATCTATGGGCATACGCACGTGAACCGTCGCAATGAACGGGACGGGATACTCTACATTAATAATGCCTTCGGCTATCCACGGGAGACCAGGATCACCAGGAAGAGGCTGTTGTGCGTAATGGAGATATAAAGTCCCCGGCATTCCTACCAGGCTTCAGGAAATGCCATATTTGTATAGATATCCTCGAGCCTGCTTTTGTGTCCCCGCTCCATGGATGCCAGTTCGACAAAAATATTTTTCTGCCCCTCGTCCGTGCTGCTATTCGCCAGCTGGGTATACATCTGCATTGCTTCAAGCTCTTTCTTGATAGCGATTACCAGGCCATCGATAGGTTTAAGGTCCGGAGTCAGCGGCGGAGAGGGAAGCGTGTCCCCGACCTTATAATCATTTGACTGCGAAAAATGAATTTTCCCCGTGTCTTTTTTCAGGAAGCCCTCCAGCGTAAGCTTGTGTTGTTCCTCATCTCCGGCAAGATCGCCGAACATTTTTTTTAAATTTTGATCTTTTACTTTTTCGGATACCCCACGGTAAAACTTGTACGCCTCGATTTCACTGTCAATGGCACGAGAAATAATTTTTTTATATTCATCCAGTGTCATGGTCGTCACTCCTTTTAAATCCAGATAGCCGTCGTTTATTTAATCCGCATACTGCAAGATACTATGAATATCAAAAGAATGATTTGAAAAGTCAATTGAAATTTATCCTGCATAATCGAAAAAACACACGCGTATCCGGGAATTTCCGCATCATGGGACATTGTCCCATGTGGCACGATAAACAGTAAGGACTCTGTCCGGCGCCTTGCCTTCCGGCATGGGACCATGCCGGATCACACAGGAGCATTTCCGTCACACGAGAGGGCTCTCACCGGGGCGCGGTTTCATGGATAGCAAAGTGAACCGATAACTATCGGTCCGGATAGAGCAGCCTCGTGTTCTTCCCCGTCAGGGTAACCGCCTTTTTACGCGGCAGAAGCCGGGTCATCACAAAGGATGCGGCGCGGTTCATGGAGCCTGCGATTACGCCGGGCCGTTTTCCCAGCGCTTTCAAAGCCTCGGTTACGACCGGCGCCGGCTCCATGAAGGGCATTCCCGGCACGTTGTCGATGCGCGCTCCCGATTTTTGAAATGCCGGAGTGTTGGTGGCGCCGGGGCAGAGGGCCAGCACGTCAACGCCGTACGCGCGGAGCTCGTCCCACAGCGCCTCGGCCAGGATAAGGTTGTAGGCCTTGGTGGCGGCGTAGTTCGCGACGATGGGCGTGCCCAGCAGGGCCGAACTGGATGAAAGGAATATGATGCCGCCCCTGCCCCGCTCCATCATGGCGGGACCGAGCCCGCGGGTCAGCGCCAGGGGGGCGCGGCAGTTCACCTCCACGGCGCGGAGCAGCTCCCCCGGATCGGTCTTCATGAACTCCCCGGCCGAGCCCCACGCAGCGTTGTTCACCAGGAGACCGACGGGACATTCCGCCGCTATCGGCAGTATGCGATCCGTGAAATCAGGTTCTGACAGATCGGCGATAACGGTCCGGACCGCGACCCCGTACTGTTTCATGAGTTCACCGGCATGGTCTTCCATCATGGCGGCCTGGACATCGACGAGGACAAGTTTCAGTCCCCGCGCCGCCAGCTGCCGGCCGAACTCGGCCCCGATGCCGGACGCTCCGCCGGTAATGAGGGCCCATGGACCGTATTGATCCGCGAAGGATATATGCTTCATTGCTTTTTCCCCGGTTGTTATCAGCGGTTGTGATACGAGATGCCGGGCAAAATGTAAAGGATTTATTGGGCCGGCTGTTACATCCGCCGGATCATTCCACTTTTAAAGAAAGGGCCATAAGATTCTGCGCCGACTGTGCGACTTCCTTGGAAGTGCCCAGCAACTCCTCGGATCCGGCGGCGGTCAGCTGGGCCGTTTCATTAATAACCGTGAGGCTTCTCGAAACTTCCTCGAAGGCAACTTTCTGCTCATTGATGGCAAGGAGAATGCTGTTTGCCTCGCCGATGACATCGCCCAAAGAGTCCCGGGCACGCTGGTTGAGCGCCAGATCCTGCCTGGTGATATCCGCAACTACATCCAGCATGCTGCTGAAGCTCGCGATATGGGCTATCATCCGGTTCAAGGTTCCGATGAACAGCTCCATGGTTGCATAGGCCTTGTTGATCTCATTATTACTTCCCGTAAAAAGTTCATTGATCGATTTAACATTGGTCGATGTATTATCGGCCAGTTTCCCGATCTCATCGGCGACCACGGCAAAACCCCTCCCCTGGTCCCCCGCCCGTGCCGCCTCGATGGCCGCGTTGAGGCTTAGAAGATTAATCTGGTCTGAAATATCCTGGATGATATCAACCGTCTCCTGGACGTTCGTGAAACGGGACGTGGCGCTCTTCATAACCTCCAGGGTTTCCTGTATCGCCGATTTTGATTTTTCAACCATATCATTCAGTTCCCCCCTGACGGTAACGGCGTCCTGTACTTTCTTCATGCCGCTGTCCACGACGGCGTACAGCTGCTCCATCTCGTTCCTCACTTTCTGCGTCAGGTCGACCTGCCGCTGCGCCATATTGTGAACGCTCTCCCCGGCGGCGGTGACCTCTTCAACAGTCGACGTTATCTCCTCGACCGATGACGCCTGGCTCTGCGCGTTTGTCGAGAAGGATTCGGTGACGCCGGTCAGCTCTTCCGTCGAAACGGCCAGTTTTCCGGCGACATCTTTCGTTTCCCTGAGGATATCCCTGATGCTGCCGCTCTGCTTTTCATTGTCCCTGAGGGCGTTTTGAATTTTTTTGTGGGAGCTATCAGTCATATAGGTGAAGGCGATACAGCATCCGCCGGAAATAATATAGGTGACAAGGCTGTCGACCGTGAAATCAATAACCTGAAATAACACCAGCTTATCCTGCATGTAAAAAAACTGGCCCACGGCAACAATCAGTGCGGAATTGACGGCAGTGTATATCATGATCCACCGTTTACCGGTCAGCATGGT
Organism: uncultured Leptospirales bacterium; assembly: GCA_964654045.1. Lineage (GTDB taxonomy): Bacteria > Spirochaetota > UBA4802 > UBA4802 > UBA5550 > RBG-16-49-21. Next base: position 5,726 of record CAZZHU010000113.1, on the reverse strand, counting down.
TACCAGAATTATCGCTGGAAACAGGTAATTGATAGTGTTTATATTGGTCATCATATCCTGCTGCGTGAGAGAGAAGAAGGTTACCCAGACCGCGACATGGATAATGCCCAGGGTCACGTGTGATGCAATCCCAAAGTAACCGGCCCTGAGGAGTACAAGGGAGACACCCAGAATGAACTGGACGAAAAAAATGGAGAGAACGGCGACATCCATAAGTCCCCGGCTCGCGGAGAATATGTACACGCCGTTCAGCACCAGGAGAAGCAAAAAGACAAAACCTGCCATGGCCACCAGGACCCTGACCTTCTGCTGCTGGCGGTAATCGCTGCCGGCATATTTCGCCAGAAAAAAATTAATGATACTGTTCATTGTCATCCTTCCTTAATTTGCCGATTGATTTGTTCCATGTTCATATGTGTATGGCAGAGACTGACATCCGATCATTCCCATTATCATTAAAATTGAGCCAATATTATTCAATGTACAGATTTATGAATCTGTCAAGAAAATGCCGGGAATCCTGATAAAAATATGTTTATGGTCCGATTGTTATAGGGTGGATATGGAATGGATTAGAAATAATGGTAATTGCGCGACCGGGCCACGGCAATTATCACCGCGGCCCGGTGCCCGGCTATTCCAGGACCGCGCCCTGCGCAGCGGAGCTTACGTATCTGGCATAGCGGCGCATGTAGCCGGGAGGGATTTCCCTCGGCACCGGTTTCCACTCACGGATGCGCTTCTGAATTTCTTCATCGGTGAGATGGACTTCGATGCGCCGTGCCGGGATATCGATCGTGATCTGGTCGCCGTCGCGGACAGCGGCGATGGGCCCGCCGACGGCGGACTCCGGCGACACGTGGCCGATACACGGACCGGACGAATACCCGGAAAAACGACCGTCGGTAATGAGGGCAACCCGCTTGAGCTTGAGAAGCTTCAGCATGATGGTAACCATCAGCGTCTCCGGCATCCCCGGCCCGCCCCGCGGCCCTTCGTTCCGTATGACCACCGCCTCGCCCTCCCTGAGCGACCTCTCGTGGATCGCCTTCAGGCAGTCGGCTTCCGACTCGAACACGCGGGCGACGCCGGTGAAGACATGCATGTCCGCGACCACGGCCGATTGCTTGACCACGGCCCCGTCAGGCGCGAGGTTTCCGTAAAGCACCACCGTTCCTCCTTCAGGCGAGTGGGGACGCGATTTATCGGGAATAACCTCTTCATCAATCACTTTCGCCTCGGCGGCAATCTGGCCGATGGTCGCGCCAGTGACCGTGAGGGCGTCGCCGTGCAGGTCGTCCTTAAGGCGGTTCAAAACGGCCGGGACGCCGCCGGCGATATAGAATTCGGTAATGCCGTGGGGCCCGTTCGGCGTGATGGCGCAGAGGGTCGGTATCTTCCTGGCAAAATCATTGAACGCTGTAAGCGGCAGATCCAGGCCGCATGTCCGTGCTATGGCGGGAAGGTGCAGCGCAGAGTTCGTGGAACCGCCGATGGCCAGGTCCACCATGAGTGCGTTCTCGATCGCCTTCATGGTAAGGATCCTGTCGGAGGTCAGGCCCTCCTCCACCATGGCGACGATGCGCTTCCCCGCCTGGCGCGCGAACATCAGCTTCTCGGTGCCGTAGGCCGGGGCGTTTGCCGAGCGGGGGATAGAGAGCCCCAGCGCCTCGGTGAGGCACTGCATGGTGTTGGCCGTGCCCATGAATTCGCAGGAGCCGCAGGTGGCGCAGGTATTGGTGGCCAGCTTGTCCATGAGGTCGGTATAAGATTCCTGGTCCACGCTCCGGTTGTTGCCTTTCCTGAACCTGATCTGCATCGCGTTGGGCCCGCCGGTGATGAAAATAGACGGCAGCTTCAGCCGTGCAGCGGCCATGATCATGCCGGGAATGATCTTGTCGCAGCCGGCGATGAAGACCAGGCCGTCATAAAGCATGCTGCGCGTGTGCGTTTCGACGATATCTGCGATGAGGTCCCGCTGGGCCAGGACAAAGCGCATACCCTCGTGCCCCTCGGTCATGCCGTCGCAGGGAGCGGGCACGCTGAATTCGAAGGGGAGCCCGCCGGCCGCGTGGACACCCTCCCTGACGCGCTCCGAGATCGTGTCCAGGTGCGCGTGCCCGGGATTTATATCGGTCCGGGAATTGACGATGCCGATGAACGGCTTTTCCTTCAATTCGGTAATTTCATAACCGGTTCCATAAAAAAAGTTACCGCGGATCAGGTTGAGCGGAAAATCCTTCTCATTGAAAATGGGTGCGCTTTTCGGTTTCTTCATGCTCATCTCCTTGGAGTTTTTCCTCCCCCTCCCTTGATGAGAGGGGCCAGGGGAGGGCGAAAATCATCAAACATTTCTTCCATCCCCACCCAGCCCTCCCCCATCAAGGGGGAGGGAATGCCTAATCAAAATTATCATGACTCAAATCATATCAGATATAAAAGAAGTTTTGCTATATGTCATTAACGACGAAATCCGGCCTGCTTCCATTCAGCACATTGACGATGTTTTTCACCGCCGCGGTTATAATCCTGATCTTCGATTCATTTGTGGCGCCGGCGATGTGCGGGGTCAGTATGAGGTTCACGTCCTCCAGGTTGAGAAGCGGGTTCTGATTGCTTACCGGTTCTTCGGAAAAAACATCAAGGGCGGCGCCGGCCAGGCGTTTTTCCTTGAGCGCCAGGGCAAGGGCCTGCTCATCTATTATTTCGCCCCGGGCGACATTGATTATGAACGCCGTTGTTTTCATCTGGGCAAGATTGCCGGTGTCGACCATTCCCCTTGTTTCGTCGGTAAGCGGGCAGTGGATACTGATAATATCAGCCGTCTTCAACAGGTCTTCGATCCCGGCATACGCGGCATGGTATCGGTTCTCGTCATCAACCTCCATCCTCACCGCGTCACAGTATATCATGCGGACGCCGAAAGGGATAAGGCGCTCCGCCACGGCTTTGCCGATCCTCCCCATGCCGATGAGCCCCCAGAGCTTGCCCTGCAATTCGGCAGCGCCGATATCCATCTGCCGCCATTCGCCGGCTGCGGTGCTCCGGTGCGCCATGACGAGCCTTTTCAGCAGGCAGAGGGCCGCCATGACCGCGTGCTCCGCCACGCTCGCCGTGTTGGCGCCGGCGGTGTTCGCCACGGGAATCCCCATCTCGGCGCACGCGTCAATGTCGATATTCTGGTAGCCGACGCTCGGCTGCTGGATCAATTTCGCCTTTGTAGCCGCCCTGGCGACATCCCTCGTTATTCTTGTGTTGAATGAATAATCGCCGAGAATGATATCCGCATCCTTCACCATTTCCGCCAGCTCCCGTTCCGGCAGCTGGTTTCCCCCGACTATATCGATATCATCGGGTATGGCAACACCCGCGCCCCGGATCATCATCAGCAACACATCCGTGCTGAGCGGCGACAGTGACACGATCTTTTTCTTCATGATGTACCTCCATTAGTACCTGCAGGGAGTATGCCCGGGGTTTGGTTATTGTCCTTTACGATATCCAAGCCGGGAGGAAATCTGGGAGCCCACGTACCGGACGGCGCTTATGATTTCCTCCTTTTTTGTTTCAATGGCATGGGCGTTCCCGGAAATGGAAAAGGCCGCCAGGCACAGCCCCCTGTTGTTGAATACCGGCGCGCTGACGCAGGAAAGGCCCGTCACCGACTCCTCCAGGTCGAAAGCGATCCCGTCCCTGCGGACCCGGTCAAGCTCGGCAAGAAAATCCTCGCGGTTCCCGATGGACCGGTCCGTAAGCCTGGGGAAAGAACAATCAGACAGAACCTCATCGCGCCTGTCCGGCTCCATGTTGGCAAGGAGGACCTTGCCGATCCCGGAGGTATGGTACGGGATCACCGAGCCGGCCTGGGGAAACACCATGTACCGCGACGCGGGATCCGCGCGGAGCACGATGACCGCCTTGTTGCCGACCATCATTCCCACGTGGACCGCCTCATCGAACTGGCGGCAAAGACGCTCCATCCAGTCGCGGGCAATCACCGCGAGGTCCATGTTGGCAACGTATTTCATGCCGAGCTGGAAGAGCGCCGGGCCCAGCATGTATTTACTCGTGAGAGGGTCCTTTTCCAGGTAGCCGATCTCCTCAAGGGTACGGACCAGGCTCTGGACCGTCGGTTTGGGGAGTTCCAGCAATTTCGAAATATCGGTTATCCCGTGACACTTGGTATCCCGGGTAAAAAGATTTAATATCCCCGCAGCCTTCTTAATTGATTGAATCGATCCCGGCACAGCTGTGATCCTCGATTTTTTTACTCTGACACTATTTGTTGATTGTTATAAGAAATCATATTATGTATGATATTGTCATACATAATATGATATTGTCATATTGAGATACTTGATGTCAATCAATAAAAAAGATAACCGGGAAAAATTGGTATATCATGGCATTTTTTAAAAAGAAGTATGGAATTTACTATAAACAAAGGCCGGGTTTAGAGTGTTTGCCAGTAAGTGAGACTGATTTTTTTACCGATAGTTATCGGTAAATACCAGTTAAACTCTTCATATATGCAACTGCTGGATTAATCAACGATAGTTATCGGCAACAACAAGGGTCAGAGTAAAAAACAGGAACCAAGACTTCTTATCCGCTTATCAACCAGCCTCAAACCGCTTTCGGAGCCGGTCCCTGGTTTCAGCCGGATCCGCTACAACGAGACGGGTCCCTGCCAGGACATCCATAAACCCCACCTCGTTACCGTACCGGGGAACGACATGGAGATGAAGGTGCGAAATGCTGGCGCCGCTGTGACGGCCGAGGTTGTACCCCACGTTGAAACCGTCCGGCCTGAATTCATCCGCCAGGATATCAATGGTAGCTGAAAGCAGCCGGTGATATGATAATGCCTCCCGGTCGGTCAGATCACGCAGGTTTTCAAGATGCCTTTCGGGGAATATCATCAGGTGTCCCGGGTTGAATGGATAGAGATTGACTGATATGATAAAGCCGTCACGGCGGGCTACTTCATAATTCTTTACATCGGGGTTCCCATCCCTGATGGCGCAGAGGATGCAATCCACCTTCGGTTTATCCCCCTTGACATATGTAAGCTTATCGGTGTTAAAAAGATAATTTCTCATCCTGTGAATCCGCCCCGTCACGATGGGGCCTTACGGCCGTTTGCACCGTTAGCCCTTTCTCCGCTTGCCGTACATGATGATGGAGTACGTGGATATTCCGACGACGATGGCCAGGCCGAAAATCAGCATTGCTATATACAGCGTGTCCAGCCGTCGTATTGAAGCGACCTTGAACCTTGTCTCCGAATCGAGGCCCTGCAGTTCCATTTCCAGGATCTTACTCGTGGATTCCATGTCCTGGCGCGAAAACACGTGCACAAACTGATGAAATATGTGGCGGGCTGTATTTACCCGATCCCGCAGTTTCTTGACCTCTCCCTGCTTCTCGGAAATGAAGCTGATATTCCGATCAATGGCGCTGAAATTCCTGTCGATCCTGGTGATCATGGATACGATCTCCCTGGAATAATCGGCCGGGTGGCATGCCGTACATGATTGGACGCTTATGAGATGTATGGAAGAGCGCCCGATATTGTGAATACCATGGCATGAAGAGCATCCGGGCTCGCCGGTTTTCTGCACTGACTGGTAGTGGGGTCCCCTCTTGAACTGCTCCAGCGCCAGGGCGTGGCAGCCGGTCCTCCCGCAAAACTCGGAAAGGGCTTTCCTGTCAGGCTTGCCGGC
>CAZZHU010000112.1:0-14567 GCA_964654045.1 uncultured Leptospirales bacterium | reverse complement strand
CGCTGATGCGCCGGTGATGATCCATTTGAGATTATATATTTCATACCAGAACCCGCTCGTTTCAACCGGCTTTCCCCAGTTGGCGAAGACCAGAATTGCGATCATTGAGGCGAAGTAGATGATATTTTTCCAGAGCGCCCGCTTAACTTCCGGTTCCGGCATGTTCATGGCGGCGTTGGCTTTTTCCACTTCTTCCTTGTGATAAATGAAGTGCATGGCAAGTCCAATAACGACGCTGAAAACCACGGCTCCGGCAGCACGGGCGATTCCTATTTCAATTCCCAGGATCCTTGCCGTAAGCACTATGGCTAGAACATTGATGGCTGGACCTGAATAGAGAAAGGCGATTGCCGGTCCGAGGCCCGCGCCCATGCGGTAGATGCCGGAGAAGAGGGGGAGGACCGTACAGGAACACACGGCGAGAATCGTTCCGGATACAGAGCCTACGCCATATGCAAGGACCTTGTTGGCAGTCGGACCCAGGTACTTCATGACCGAGGCCTGGCTCACGAACACGGCGATGGCGCCCGCTATGAAGAACGCCGGTACAAGACAGAGGAGCACATGCTCCTGTGCGTACCATTTAACAAGATAAAGCGCTTCAAATACGGCATTATCGAAGCGGGGGAACCCAATCGGGAGATAGAAAAGGAGCAAAAATATTGCTATAATCCAAAACAAAGGCTTCCATTCGGTTTTCCAATTCATCATACCCTCGCTTTATGTTCTTTATCCGATGATAATATCATTTTGCTGTTTTTATCCCGCAGCACTGCGCAATGTTCATCTGTTTTTCCGCGTTCGTTTTGAGCACCGTCTCGATACAGCCGATGAAGTCAAGCACGCAGGGACAGCAGAGGCGATAGTAGATGCTGGTGCCCCTCTTTTCGTCGAGGACGAGGCCGGCATTTTTCAGTACGCTCAGGTGCTTCGATACCGTGGATACGTCCGAACCTATCATGTCAGTGAGCTCGTTCACGCACCGCTCCTGCTTGTTAAGCTCCTCGATGATGAATAGCCGCGTGGGATGGCCCATGGCCTTCAGTATGTTGGCGCGCGCCTCGAACTGGGGGTGAAGTTTCTGTTCCACGTGATTGATCCTCCTGTCAACAGCAGCCGGTGTTTTTCGCGCCCGGTGACGCGCCTGTGTCGCTGCAGCCGCAGACAGGTTCGCCGCCGGTAAGCATGCCCTTGATGATGGCCGCAGCACATCCCACACCGGAGCCGACGGCAAGGGCGCCGAATTCGCAGTTCAACGCGCAGGCGCCGCATTCCATGCAGCGGTCCTTATCGACTATTTTTGCTTTTCCGTCCTTCATTTCGAAAACGGCATGGGGGCACACTTCGGTGCATTTACGGCAACCGGTGCATTTTTCAGGATCGTATTGTAATGTAGCTACATTTTTAAGGTATTTCATATAAGTCCCCAGGATTGTATTTTATACAGCACCAGCGAAATGACTGATATAACGAGCCCGGTAATATAAACAGGAATCCATATCTTTATTTCCTTTTGAACACCGGATATGGCGGTAAAGGTGGTGGCCCCGGTGAACTGAAGTGCCAGGTATGATGATAGAAGCGGAAAGAGGGTCAAAGCGGATACCCTGTAAAATAATGAGTTGCCGCCCAATGGCGTAAGTAAAACCAGCGGCACAATGACGGCCGCTCCCGCGATGAGGCCTTTTACCGAAAAGGACCTGAAAGGTATGTAGGGCAATAATGCCGGCGTTATCAGGCCGCCTGCCAAAAGAGTTACTATTGACAGAATAAGAAAAGGCCAGCCCTCGAACCAGGCGTTATGAAACAGGATACCTGAAGGTTGTATTCCAAAGATAATAAATATTATCAGGGCTGTTATCGGAACGTATTTAAAGCCCTGGTTCAACTCTATCGGAACAAGCACCAGCCGTTGCACAAGGTTGAAGCTTATATTTCTCATTTCTGGGGTTGCATGGTAACTCGCATCGATATAACCTTTGATGTCCGAAGCCTCTACCGGCCCAAAATGCACGGTGAAACCGGTTTTCTTTTTTACTTCTGACGCTTTTACACCCGTTGCCCCAAGCTGCGGAACTATGACCCTCCGGTGCGTAACGAGATCGGACAGCTTTGAAGCAAGGATGCGCATAATCAGTTCATCGGTTCCAAACGAGCCTTTTCCTGCGGCGCACCAGACATTTATGCCTTTTGTATCGAGAACGAGAATCCATCCGTTGATACCGGACAGATTGCGGCGAAGTATATCGAAACTTAGCTTGTAATTGGCGGATATAAAAACATCGGAGTGAGTACCAGGTGCGCCGATTGCGTAAAGGCCCGGTTTGACAGTATATTCCATGCGGTAGGCGCCGAGTCGCGATCGAATCTGGCCCCAATGGTCTTCACGGGACCACACATCCGTTACTACGGGAACCAGGCCGGAGGGCGTGTTTATGACGCCGGTGACCCAGGTAGGTTTTTCACTGGTTATTTCCGCAACAGAATTGATGGCCTGAAGCCTTGCTTCCGAATTCGGGGATAGTTTCAGCTGGTTTTGAGGAGGAGCGCAACAGCTCTGTCCGGATGAGCTTGATGACATATTATTATTCATTTGCAATGGTTTCATAAGTAACCCGGTTATCTAAAAAGATGTTTGATATTTGGTAATATAGCCAAATAGCCAATGAACGTCAAGTAATTTTTTATCTGATTTTTTTCTAATCCTCCTTCCGAGGAATGGAGGCTAACTGAAACCAATAACTAATTAGACCCCCCTGACCCCCTGAGGGGGCACGAGCATATCTGATATTATATCAATTTTTACAGGATAAAAACTAGCTCTGTCATTTCGACAAGCGAAGGGTAGAAAAATCAGTGGATAAAGAAAAGATTTCGCATTTCGTCGAAATGACAATCTAGAAATGTATCAGTAGTATTTAAATATAATCCATGCTCCCTAGGGGGTCAGGGGGGTCTTTAAAAAAAACGCCAGGTATTTGACGCAAGTCAATGACTGGATATGATTATTATAGTATAATAGATGTATAAATGGGCGTGGCGGAGAAAATGGTGTTTGTCCCGGTTCATGGTTTTTTCCTGTTTGTACGGAAAATGACGCATCATATTACTCATGGAGGGTGATCTATGAAACCGACTGATATTTTAAGGGAAGAACATGATTTGATCCTGGTGATGCTCCAGGTCCTGGATGCCGCGTGTGCGAAGATCGAAGAAGGCGAGAGGGTGGACCCGGAACATCTCGCAGAGATGATAGATTTTATTAAAAACTTTGCCGATCGATGCCACCATGCCAAGGAGGAACAGCTCCTGTTCCCGGCGCTGAGAAAAACCGGCATGGCGCAGGAAAACGGACCGATCGGCGTTATGCTGGCGGAGCACTCTGAAGGGCGCTATTTCGCGAAGGGAATGGGCGAGGCCCTGGCGGAGCTTACGGCCGGGGACAGCATGGCGGCTGAAAGATTCATAGCCGACGCCGGCGGATACGTGAAGCTCCTCGATGCCCATATAATGAAGGAAAACAACATCCTCTTCAAGATGGCCGATGAGCGCCTGAACAACAGGCAGCAGAAAGAACTGCTGCTGGAATTCGATCGCGTAGAGCGCGAAGAGATCGGCGCCGGGGTCCATGAAAAATACCATGAATCACTGCACCGCCTGCGTGATATATACCTTGCGGTAAGAAAATAACCGGGGAGGCCTGTATGAAAGCAAAAGTAGATTCCAGCCTCTGCACCGCCTGCGAGCTGTGCGTTCAGACCTGTCCGCAAGTCTTCAGAATGGATGGTGAAACGGCCGTCGCCTATGTCAACCCGGTACCGTCCCAGCACGAAAGGCTGGCGAAAGAGGCTGCCGCTGACTGTCCGGCAGAGGCTATAACAATTTCATGAAAAGCGCGCGATGGATGCCGGGGCACAAAAATCCATGATATTGATTGTATATCATGGAATGACACTTGAATTCAGCGCGGGATGGATTGTTACCTGACAACCATTGTTTCGCAGATTGACTTGTTCGCGAGGTTTTTTATCAGATGATGGGTGTCGGGAAGCCAGCGCCGGCGCGGTTTGTGCGGCGCGGCAATGACGAGATCGATGCCCCGTTCATGCTCATCGGCCACTATTTCGTCAATGATGTGGCCGAAGCGGACCTCTTTCACTATCTGGACCATTGTATCCGGAGCGATTCTGCGGATCATTTCGTCCATCCTGAGTTCTGCTTCATCACGGAGTTTGTTTTTTTCAGCCGTAATAACCGGTTCACTCAGGTAGTAGTCAACGCCATACTGCATTATTTCCGGTATGACGTGGAGCAGGTAGATGGTCGAACGGAACTGCTCGCCGATACCGACGGCCTCGCGCAGCGCGGCATCGGATTCATCGCTGAAATCGGTTGTTACCAGGATGCGTTTTGGCTTGAACATGGAACACCTCCCTGATATGAGATTAATATCTTTGATGATATTAATGTATAACCGGGAAGGGTGCGAGTCAACTTTATGGTAGTGCGGAATCAATGCATTAGAATTGTTGCAATTCTTAATTGATTAAAGGGGTCTAAGGGGCGAAGCCCCTTACAAAGCCTCCGATGGGGCCTCCGGCGAGCGCGAGACGCCAGTTTTGCAACAAAACTATTGGCCATAGCTGGAAAATAGTAATTATTTTTTTTACAGAAAATATACGTGCAACAGGAGGTTTGGCATGTCTTTTACAATAAAAAACAATATCACCTGGGTGGGTAAAGTGGACTGGGAGCTGCGTAAATTTCATGGCAATGAATATTCAACGCACCGCGGATCGACCTACAATTCCTATTTGATCAGGGATGATAAAACCGTCCTCATTGACACGGTGTGGGCGCCCTTTGCCAAGGAGTTTGTCGCGAATCTTGAGAAGATAATCGATCTTAAAAAAATCGATTACGTGATCGCCAACCATGGCGAAATCGACCACAGCGGGTCATTGCCTGAGCTGATGCGCCGCATCCCGGATACGCCGGTCTACTGCACTGCCAACGGGGTCAAGTCACTGAAGGGGCATTACCACCAGGACTGGAATTTCGTCACGGTAAAGACCGGCGACCGACTGAGTCTCGGTTCAAAGGAACTGGTTTTCATAGAGGCGCCCATGCTCCACTGGCCCGACACCATGATGTGCTACCTTACCGGCGACAATATTCTTTTCAGCAATGACGCCTTCGGCCAGCATTACGCCACGAGCGGCATGTACAATGACACGGTCGACCGGGATGAGCTCTTTGCCGAATGCATCAAGTACTATGCGAACATCCTCACCCCCTTCAGCCCGATGGTCACGAAGAAGATAAACGAGGTGCTGTCCTTCAAGCTTCCGGTCGACATGATCTGCCCGAGCCACGGCGTCATCTGGCGCGACAATCCGACGCAGATCGTGGAAAAATACCTGGCCTGGGCCGACGCGTACCGGGAAAACCAGGTCACGATCCTGTACGACACCATGTGGAGCGGCACCCGCGTCATGGCGGAGTCGATCGCGGCCGGCATCAGGGAGGCGGACAAGGACGTTGTCGTGAAGCTTTTCAACGCCGCCACGACCGATAAGAATGACATCATCACCGAGGTGTTTAAAGCGAAAGCCATAGGCGTGGGGTCGCCCACGATAAACCAGGGGATCCTGAACTCCGTGGCGGGGCTCCTCGAGGAGATGCGGGGGCTTAAATTCAGGGACAAGAAGGCCTTCGCTTTCGGGACCTACGGCTGGAGCGGCGAGTCGGTGAAGATGATCCAGGAGGGCCTGAAGTCGGCGGGCTTCGCCCTGGTCGGCGACGGGATCAGGGCCCTCTGGAACCCGGATGATGACTCGGTGAAAGCATGTATTGATTTTGGAAAGAAAATAGCTCGGGATCTTTAATAAATCTGAATGATGGTAGGTAGACTATCAGGGGATCGGCGGCTATCCCGCTCGTCCGCCTCGTATAAGCAGAGCCAAATGCGACATCCTGTCGCGGCTCTGCACTCGGCCATCCTGGCCAGCGCACCATGTTGACTCGGCGGAATCGGCGACGTCCATGTCGCCTACTCGCTGGGATAACCACCGATCCTTTATCAAACAATTTCCAATACATAGCGGTGGGAAGAAGTGGAAAAAACATTTGAAATATTTTCCGACTCGCTGTCTACTGTCAACCGGCAATTGATGAGCATCAATAATTCATTGCAAGGAGACCATGATGGCGAAAACAGCTGACACCAAGAAGGACGCGAAGAAGAAACCGGCCAAGACAGCCAAAGAGAAGAAACTGGCGAAGCTGGAAAAGAAGAAGAACAAAAACATCTGAGTCACTCATAATGACGCAGCCAGCTAGTTCCCCCTGTACCGCAACCGGAGCGTCAGCGTGACCGGCGATACGGGCGACAATTTTAAAAAAATTTTCGAACCCCGGAACGTCGCTATTATCGGCGTGGCCGCTGAAGGATTCGGTTTCGGAAGGGGGATCCTCATTTCTCTCCTCGAGTACGGCTATCCGGGAAAAATTTACCCGGTCAATCCGAAGGGCGGTGAGATTCACGGCCTGACAATGTATAAGGCCGTGGAGGATATTCCGGAACGGATTGATTTCGGCATTATCGCGGTCCCCGCCTCCAGTGTCCCTGACGCCGTGGAAGCCTGCAGGAAGAAAGGCGCCGCCGCCGTGGAGATATTATCCTCCGGTTTTCGCGAGATCGGCACGCCGGAGGGTATCCGGCTTGAAGAAAAGATATCGCAGATCGCGGCAGCGGGAATCCGTGTCATCGGCCCGAACTGTTTCGGCGTCTATTCTCCCCGGGGTGGACTCACCTTCCTGCCGGGTCCGGATCTTTCGCGCGATACCGGCCCCGTTGCCTTTATCTCGCAGAGCGGCGGACATTCGATCGATTTCGCGCATATGGGAAGATGGAAAGGCATTGCGTTCAGCAAGATGATCAGCCTCGGCAACGGCACTGACCTCAGGGAAACGGAGCTGCTCCGCTACCTGGGATCCGACCCGGACACGGAAATCATCGGCATGTATATCGAAGGCGTGAAAGACGGGGCCGATTTTTTTAATGCGCTTCACGATGTCGCTTCAAGGAAGCCGGTCATCGTTCTCAAGGGAGGCCTGTCGGAGTCGGGCAGCCGCGCCGTGCAGAGCCACACCGCTTCCATGGGGGGAAGCTCGGTAATATGGGAATCCGTGTTCCGGCAGTGCAATGCAATCCAGGCCTTTGATCTGCACGAGCTGTCCGATTATGCCCTCGCGCTGTCAATGCTTCCGCACAGGGAATACCGCGGCGTGACCATCGTGGGCGGCGGCGGGGCGCTGGGGGTTTCCGCGGCGGACATGGCGGAGCGGTACGGCATTAAGATTCCGGAGCTGAAGGATGATATCCAGATGCAGATTGACCGGCTTCTGCCGAAGCCGGGATCAAGCGCGCGGAATCCCATAGATATAGCGAACCCTTATGTCACGCCGGAGGTACTGCGCGAGACTCTCGTCGGGGCCGCCCGGGATGACGCCATCGATGCCCAGATCGTCATCCAGCTCCTGTATCACTATAAAGCCCTGGCCATCAGCTTCGGCGCCGGTTCAGTGAAAAAGCTCACTCCCTTCAGGGAGCTGGCCGCGGCCATCGGCGATGCAGCCGGGACCTCGAAAAAACCGGTCCTCATGGTGCTGCCGGACCTCAAGCAGGAACTGGAGTCGATAGAGGTGACGGAAATGATACGGGAAACCAGGAAAATCCTCGCTGAGATGAGGATCCCGGTCTTTGACGATCTTCACGACGCGGTCAAATCCCTTCACGCCCTGTCAGGGTATTACAGGAAAAAGAAGGCCAGGGGGAGGGCCCGGCGGTAGTCTCAACGGATGATCGGTTATTCCATGAGGCCGCCGGTGAATATTTCATCGCACGCTTGTATGACCGCCGATTCATCGCGGTCAGAGTCAGCGTAGGCGGGGTAGTGCCCGGGCTTCTCGATTTCGATCAGTTCAAAGAGGACAAAGCGCACGTCACGGGAATCAACATGCGGGTCCTCCTTGCTGTGATTAATCCGCATACATCGCGTCAATGGTCTTTTTGAATTTCTCGATTATGACATTCTTTTTAAGTTTCAATGTCGGTGTCGCGTTTCCGTTATCAATGGTAAATTCCGGAACGATCGTGTAGCGTTTGATGCTTTCAAAGCTCGCGAGCCGGGCGTTAACCCGCGCCATCTCGCCGTCTATCAATTTGATGATCCCGGGATTTTCGTCAAGATCGTGGATGCCGGTGACGGGAATTCCGCCGGCCCTGGCGTATTCCATGATGTTGTCTGGGTCCAGGGTTATAAGCGCGGTAAGGTACTTCCGGCTGTCGCCGATAACGCATGCCTGGTTTATGTATTTGGATGATGTGATCATGTTTTCGATCGGCGCCGGCGCAATGTTCTTTCCCCCGGAAGTGATAATGAGCTCTTTTTTCCGGCCTGTGATTATGAGATTGCCGCCGGGGTCAACCATGCCCAGGTCGCCGGTATGGAGCCACCCCTTCTTTAAAACGGCCGCGGTCTCTCTCGGCATTTTATAATAGCCTTTCATCACGTTCCTGCCCCGGTAGAGTATCTCGCCGTCATCGGCAATCTTCTGTTCCACGCCGGGAGCCGGAAGTCCCACCGTGCCGAATATAAGATTGTCGAGGGTGGTCACATTGGTGAAGGAGCAGTTTTCGGTCATGCCGTAGCCTTCAAGGATGGGAATCCCGGCCGCGTGAAAGAACCTGGCCACGGCCGGGTTTAACGGGGCCGCGCCGCTGACGCAGAAACGCACCCTGCCGCCCAGGGCCCCGCGGAGCTTGCTGAAGATGAGCCTTGACATGAGATTGTATTTCTTCCGTAGAAGATACGGTATCGGCTTCTTCTGTAATACATGTTCGCTGTACCGGTAGCCGATCGCGAAGGCCCTGTTGAAAAGGAAAAGCGCCAGTCCTCCCCTGGCCTCCGCGGCCGCGACCACCCTGCCGTATACCTTGTCGAAAACCCTGGGCACGCAGGGAAACCAGTGGGGCCGCGCTATTTTGAAGTCATTAATGATGGTCTCCATGCCACGGCTGAAGGTCAGGGTAATGTTGCTGGCAATCGTCGCGTAGATGTCGATCCGCGCGAAAACATGCGCGAGGGGGAGGAAGAGGAATGTTTCATCCGATTCATCGACCGGAACGCTGTTTCTTACCGCCTGGCTGGAGAAAATGATGTTGTCGTGGGTGATCATGGCGCCCCTGGGAATGCCCGTTGTTCCCGAGGTGTAGACTATGGCCGCGATATCGGAGGGCCTGACTTTCTTTATTGCGAGGGAAACGTTCCTGTCGCTGACCGCGACCCCCAGGTGTAAAAAATCATTAAAGGAGAGCACCCGTTTCTTCCGGGGGCCGTTATAGCTCCCCTGCATCATGATCACCTGTTTCACGGACGCGATCGATTTTTTAATCGTAATAATTTTTTGCAGCTGCTTCTCATCTTCAACAAAGAGCACCTTCGAGCCTGAATGCCTGATTATGTATTCGGTTTCTTCCGCGGTATTGGAATGATATAACCCGACGGTGCAGGCGCCGATGGCCATGATCCCCAGGTCGCACATGACCCATCTGTAACTGGTGCTGCTGAGGATGCTGACACGGTCTCCTTTTTGTATCCCGAGTTTCAGTAAACTTCTGGAAACCGCAAGCGCCTGGCTGTAAAATTCGCTCCAGGTAGCCGAGCCGGTCTCTCCTTTGTCGTTGAGTATCCAGCGGTATGCGGTTTTCCGGGGGTTTTTATCAAAGGTGACTTTCACCATGTCGTGAATGTTCCTGTAGTCGATGATATTTTTCATGCAGGCATTCCCCTGTCTATCTTTCCGGTAGCGGCATATCTGGATACAATTATGTGCGGTTAATGCAGTATGTCTGATAATAGATTAATATCAACAAAAAAATTCATGTCAGGCGATAAAACGGGGTTGCACGGACCGCCGCCTTGATGACCAGGACCGGAGCGCGGGCCATTATTATTACAGGTAACAGCGTCAATCCAAGAACTTCGTGTGAGGTAACAATGACGGTGGAAGTTTATTCTTTTTCCTCATAGCGCGAAGATTTCCAGGAAAAAATTTTTTTTGATTCCTGCAGGGCAAAGGTTTCTATGCTTTTATACCAGGCGGCGTATTTCTGATGCAGATCTTTCCCCAGATCGGATAGCTGGTACCCGCCGGGGTTTTTCACCAGCAGGTTATAGCCGAGGACTTCCTCCGTTTTTTTTATCCTCCCCCATGCGGCCCGGTATGATATGCCCATCTTTTTTGCCGCGTTTTGAAGCGACCCGTACTTTTCAATATTTTCAATAAGCTTTGCCCTTCCGGGCCCCATGACCATGCCGTCGTCCGATTCTATCCAGGCATGGATCCTGATAACCGCTTTAATATCTTTCATGATTTGCCCCTGGGTTATTAATTGTGAATCACCGTGTCATTGGCCGCTGTACGGATCACCGCCCCTGCAGGCCGGGCAGAGTGGGCCGTCCTTGACCTTAAAGGCCTCGCCGCATTTTTCGCAATTGGTGATTTTGCTGCCATGCTTCTTGGTCTCCATCAGTTCGGGCCGGATCGTCACTTTTTTCATGCCGCACAGTCCGGCGCCGGCCTCCCTGATCTGGTCGATGAGAAGCTGGTAATTCTGTTCCTTCTTTTTTTTGAGTTTATAGAACCAGTTTTTAACCTCGGGCCATTTTTCCATTTTAGCGGGATCGATGTATACCCTGATCCCCTCGCCCGTGCTTTTATCATAGAGGCAGATTGCGTACCTGCTGAAGTCCAGGATTTTCATCCATCCGTTACCGATAGTGCAGGGAGTTAAAAGCTGTATCGCGTCGGGAAGACAGGTTTTCGTTTCCGATATGGCGTCGAAAAAATCCCCTTCGGGGAGGTTCTTCAGAGCGAGGTCCACCATGAAGCCGCCTATCAGCAGCCCGGGCGCAAGGCTCCCGTGGAATTCTTTCACGATACGGGTATAATCTTCAAGGCTGTATGAATCCATCGTGTTGTCATAGGTAAGCCTTCTGATGCGGGTGTCTTCCATTGTTTTTCTCCTGTTATAATAATTAATTCAGCATATTCATCACTGGCACGTTATTTCATGTATTGTATCAGCAAACCCCCTCAAGGGTTTGCGTATAAATCAATCAACACCTATAAAATATGCAATATTTTTTCTCCGCTTGATACGTCGCACGGCATGCATGTCAGCCTCAACCATACATACACGGTCCGGAGGGCCGGGCGGTGTCTGGTGGTATCATCCCAGCTTTCTGAACGCCGTGGCCTTTATCGCAGCATAGATTCTTGCTCCCTTCTTTATGCAAAGATCTTCGGCAGACTGCCTGACTATCTCCGCGATAAGTCGTTCACCCCCGCATTCCAGCTCCACGCCGAGCCTGCCTCCTGTTTCGAAAATGTCGGATACCCTGCAGTGGAGGAGATTGCGCGCGCTTATTGCTTCAGGATGGCGCTTGCAGAGGATAATTTCCGCTGATGAAAGTTCGAAGAGGGCTTCGGGCTGATCGTCGCCGGAGGAGATGAGCAACTGCTGAGTTCCCCAGTTATACATGGACAGACCATGATGACGGCGGGGCCGCCTGAGATTGAGGAGGTTAATATAATTGGCCGCGTGGTCACCCATATGGGTTCGCGCCAATTCCTCCACCGTCATCAGTCCGGTAATTTGCCCGCGATCCAGGGTCAGTACCGTGTCTGTCATGATCCTCGTTTCAATCAGTGAATGCGAGATGAAGAGATACGGTATGCTGAATACCTCGCAGGCACTTTTCAGAAAAGGAATTATCTGGTATTTCAGATTATCGTCAAGCCCCGACAGCGGTTCGTCCATGATGAGCAGCCTCGGGTTGGAAAGAACAGCCCTGCCGATGGCGACTCTCTGGCGCTCGCCGCCGGAGAGGTTCCCCACTCCCCGGTCAAGCAGGTGGCCGAGTTGCAGGACCGATATCAGGCTGTCCAGTTTTATTGTCCGGTTGCGAGGGGGACAGCGCCGGTACCCGTACAGGAGGTTGCGCTTTACGCTCATGTGCGGAAACAGGTGGGGCCGTTGAAAGACCATGCCGATGCGGCGGTGCGGAACCGGCACGTTCATTCCGTTCCGGCTGTCGAAGATGGTTTCCTCATCAAGAAGGATAACACCCTCATCCGGACTATGCAGTCCCGCAAGAACTCCCATCAGGGTTGATTTACCGCTCCCTGACGGCCCGAAGAGACCGATCCGATTGCCCTCGAGTTCAAAATCGACATCAAGTTGAAATGAGCCGAACTGCTTGTGTATGCCCATGCCCAGTTTCATGTCAGACCACCCTTCCCGTGCGTCTGCCGATCCATTCATGAAAAATGAGCACCGCCACGGAGATGATGATGGACACGCTGCACAGAGCCATGGCCATGACATCGCCCCGGGGGGAACTGACATACTCATAGATGGCCAGCGGGATCGTCTGGGTGACGCCCGGTATGTTCCCGGCAACGATGATCGTGGCCCCGAATTCACCCAGGCCGCGGGCAAACATGAGCACTGATCCGGCAATGATCCCCCGCAATGAAAGCGGCAGTATCACCGTCATGACGGCATCAAGCCAACCGGCCCCGAGGGTGCGCGAGGCCTGGATGAGCCCCCGGTCGATCATCTCCATGCCGATACGCATTGACCTGACCATCAGGGGGAAGCCCACCACCGACGTGGCGATTACCGCCGCCTTCCAGGTAAAAATCAGTTCGATGCCCAGCGGCTGGAGTATGGTCCTGCCGATCCACCCGTTCCGGCTCAGCAGCAGCAGCAGCAGATATCCGACCACGACGGGTGGCAGCGTAAGGGGGAGATTGACGATACCGTCCAGGACGATTCTGCCCCGAAATTTATGAAACGTCATGAGGTAGGCCACGGCAAATCCGAAGGGTAACGACAGCAGGGTGGACGTGGTGGCCACTTTGATTGAAAGTAGTATTGCCGAATAATCGGTCGGAGTAAAACTGGGCATACGGGTTTACTTCACCGCAAAGCCATATCTGGAAAGAACCTTCTTTGCTTTCGCGGATTGAATGAATTTATAAAAGGCCGCTGCTTCCTTATTATTGGCGCCGGTTACGGTAAGCGCTACAAGATACGTTACCCGCGGGTATAACTTCTGCGGAATTACAAAAAGGATCTTTACATACCTGGCCATGATCTTTGCATCGGTCTTATACACAAAGGCCCCGTCGACCTCGCCGCGTTCCGCATACATCAGGCATTCACGGACATCTTTAGCCATCACCAGTTTCCTTTTGAGTTTCATATCCACGCCTGCCTTCTTGAAAGCCTCCATGGCGTATTGACCGGCGGGAACGCTCTTCGGGCTGCCGATGGCAACCCTCTTTAGTTTGACCACATCTTCAAGGCTGCCGGATTTCAGCTCAGGCTTACCCACAAAAACCAGTTCATTGAAGGCGAATGTGGCAATAGTGCCGCCATCGGCCAGTTTTTTTTCTTTCAAATAATCCACCCATTCAATATTAGCAGAGAAGAAAATATCACAGGGAGCGCCGCTTTCGATCTGTTTGGCCAATGTCCCGGAACCGCCAAGATTTCTCCGGAATGAAACAGCTGGATTCATTTGTGAAAAGTCATCGGAAAGTGCTGTAACGATTTCGTTGAGACTGGACGCAACGGACAGGTTAACATCAGCCGCGAAGATTGGTCCGGCTGACAGAACGAAGAAGAACAGGCTTAAAACCATTCTGAAGATAGCATCCTTCATTGTTGATCCTCCTTTATCGATTTATGTCCCCGAATTTCCGACACTCATATCCGGTTTCGAGGAGAAGAATCTGGATGGTGCAGGATTTGTCTGGTTATGCGCGACTTCCAATTGATATATGTTTTTTATAACATATAGTGTCAATAAAAATATCATTTTTTGAGAATATTTGTAATAAATCAGGATAATATAATATTTTTTATCCAATTAATTGCATTATTATGTTTTTTTTAACAGAACATATAAAATTAAATGACTTGTTAAAATTAACATATATTGTTAAATGACTATTAAAAAATTAATATTGACAATAACCCTTTCTACGAATTTGTTTGTATTAATAAGTCATTTAACCAAGAATATAAAAACTTCCAGGAGGTTTTCGAATGAAGTATACGCGCCGGGAATTGTTGAAGATGGCCGGCGCCGGGGCCGGGGTGATTGCACTGGGCGGCCTGGGCGTGAATTATCTGGTCACGGAATCATATGCGAAAAAACTTAAAATAAAAGGGGCCAAAGAGGTCATTTCGATATGTCCTTTCTGTTCCGTAAGCTGCCATTTCATTGCCCACGTCAAATGCGGCGAAGTGGTAAGCACAGAAGGCGATCCGGGCTATCCTGTCAGCGAAGGCGCCCTGTGCGCAAAGGGATCGACGATGCTGTCGATGATCAACAGCGATCACCGCGTGCTGAAACCCCTGTA
The DNA here is from genome assembly GCA_964654045.1 of uncultured Leptospirales bacterium. Classification (GTDB taxonomy): domain Bacteria; phylum Spirochaetota; class UBA4802; order UBA4802; family UBA5550; genus RBG-16-49-21. Next base: position 62 of record CAZZHU010000112.1, on the reverse strand, counting down.
CCGCGCTCCCTACAGCGACAAGTGGGAAGAGAAAAGCTACGGCTGGATGGTCGAGCAGGTGG
>CAZZHU010000111.1:0-14722 GCA_964654045.1 uncultured Leptospirales bacterium | reverse complement strand
TGTCAACATCTCTCTACCCCGCCCTTACATAGTAAACCGCAAAGCGGAGAGGGGGAATATGATAACGCCATACATCAATTGATTGAGCAGAGAGGATTGACATTTATAAGAATCAGCGATTATGATGTCGTACTTAATATCAAATATCTACTTGAAAGGATAAAGATTCATAAATCATAGAATACTATTTCATTGAATCCCCCCTCTCCTTGCTAAGGAGAGGGGGTCAGGGGGTGAGGTACAACAAGGAGAGGGCGCGCAGAGCGCGGGTGAGGCCGTAATGGGAGAGGGGCCGGGAGTGAGGGAAAAAGGCGCACGGAGCGCGGTGAAGGCAAAGTATCTATCTTTTTCTGAATTTTTGCATTGCGTAACAGAACAGCGCAAGGACCGCGCTTACAATGAAGTTGATGATATGATAACCGAAGCCGGTGGTGATAGCGTCCTGCGCTGATACCCCGACGAGCACGAACCCGGCGGTCCATCCGGCTTCCATGGTGCCGAAGCTTCCGAAGCTGTTTATGGGCAGGACATTGGCGAGAACGCCGCCGGTGGACCCGGCGACGGAAAGCAGCAGCCCGATATCGACACCGAAGGCGCGCAGGGTAAGATATGAAAACAGGTACAGGGACATCCATACCAGAAGGCTGGATACGGCGAGGCCGGGGATATGACCGATCATTTCAAAGCCGGAAAATTCCCGGACCAGGGGGTCGATTTTCGACTCGATTTTTTTTACGATTCCGGCGGACCCGAGGCGGAGCAGCCGTACCATAAAAGCAAAAAATCCGGCCCCGAGGATCACGATCCACTTCAGGTTGAAGAGCATGATCACTGAGAAAATGAAAAAAAGAATACCGGCAACGAGAAGGCTCTGCGACGTCTGCCTGCCGTAGTAAAGAAGAAGCGAGCCCACGAAGAAGGCTGAAACCACGATGAAGTCGAATATCCGCGTAATAAGAAGAATGTGCAGCCCGGTCGAAAGGGGGGCGTTGCTGAATCTTTTAAGGTAGTACACGAAGGTGAGCTCGCCGGTGCGGGCCGGTAGTATCTGGTTGAAAAAATTCTGGTAGCTTGAAACGGTAAAATGATCAAAAAAGCCGAGGTCGAGGCTTTTCAGCAGCAGGGAATACCGCAGGGTCTTGAAAACGTTGGCCACGGTATACGCCAGGCAGGAATATGCCAGCAGGTCGATACGGGCGAGCAGAAAGGCATCGAAAGCGCGCCGGTAATCGATTTTACGCAGGAGAAACCAGACAAGGAAGACGGACAAGACGAAGAAGATCAGTGTTTTCAGGCTGAATATCCGCCGCTTGCGCTCGCGTATTATCTCATCGGATGTTGCCGGCGTGGTCTGGTTTTCTGCCATGATGGATGGTTCCCTGCTCCGGATTGGCACAGCCGGTCAACGGTTGCGGCTCATCTTTTTGATGATCTCCGCCAGCAGACCGAAGAAGAAGGTCTGCAGGCCCATGAAGAGGCAGCCGAGCACCGCGTTGACGTGCACGACGGGCTTCGGGTTGTCCCCCAGGAGGTAGAGCGTCAGTTCCACGAGAAAGACGACCAGTCCGGATGACAGGAATAGCAGGCCGATGGTGCCGAAGATCTTCATCGGCTCAACGATCACCAGTACCATGAGGATCTGAAAGCCGACCTTGAAAGGGTACTTGAGCGATATAAATGATTTCCCGGTGACCCGCTTCCTGAAGCTGACGTCCACGTGGGCGAAGCGCATGCCCTTGTGATACGAATCAAGGAGTATCTGCTGGGTATAATTGTAGTCGCCCGGCAGGCTGAAAACGCCCAGGTAGTCGCGGTTGATGGCGAATATGCCCGGCTGGCTGTCTTTCAGGGGCCAGCCCGTGAGGAAACGCATAAGCCCGGTGAAAACCTTGTTCCCGATATGGCGGACAAAAGGCATCCGGTACTCGATGCGGTTGAAGCGGTTCCCGTAGACGACGTCTGCCGAATCCTCAAGGATCGGCTTGATGAGGTTGAATATGTCATTCGGATCATGCTGAAGGTCCGCGTCAAATTTTATGACGATGTCCGCGGCATCTCTTTCCGCTGCCGTGAGACCGGTGCGTATGGCGGCGCCGAGGCCCTGGTTAATCTTGTGGCGCAGTATGCGGTCGGCGCCGGCGGCCTGCGCAACCGCGCGCGTATCATCCTTTGACCCGTCGTCCACCACGTACACGCGGAAATCAATACCCCGCTTTTTCATTTTACCGCTGATGGCCCGCAGCGCCTTGATGGTATCCCTAATCCGCTCCGCTTCGTTGTAGGCCGGGACCACTACTATGAGCTTGGTGGATGATTTCTTGGCAGGCATCGATTTTCTCCAGGTCAATGTGAATATCTGCCGGGTTCTGAAGCCGCCGCCAGAGCGGGCTTCATCAAGGCGGTACCCCGCTTACCATGAATGCGGACCCGGACACGATTATTCAAATTGTGCCGGATAGGTGAAAATAATCAAGGAATAAAAAGACCCGTCACCATTTTCCTTAAAATCTCATTGCCCTTGAAACAGGCACTGCATAGTATTGCTGTATTGGATTGAATGCGGTAATTAATGGTGGAATGAATTTATGGAAGAAAGGCCCGCGGACAGTTCCCGGGGCAGGGCGATCATGATGCTGGCTGCCACCGCCGTGCTCTGGAGCATGGGGGGATTGCTGATCAAATCTGTGGACTGGAATCCCCTGGCCATAGCAGGAGCGCGGAGCGCCATTGCCGCCCTGGTGGTCCTTGTTTATTTACGCCGTCCCCGGTTCGTATGGTCGCTCCCCCAGGTCGGCGGCGCCATTTTCTATTCAGCGACGGTCATTCTCTTCGTGGCGGCAAACAAGATGACGACTGCCGCCAACGCCATTGTCCTCCAGTACGCCTGTCCCGCCTATGTCGCCCTGCTGGGGGTCCTGTTCCTGAAAGAAAAAGTTTCGCGGCGGGCCGGGATCATGATCGTTATCTCCTTCGCGGGTATAGTTTTCTTTTTTTTCGACAGGCTGACCCCGACCGGCTTTCAGGGGAATATCCTCGCCCTGGTCAGCGGCGTAACCATGGCTTTCATGGTGATATGCCTGCGCCTGCAGAAGCAGGGTTCTCCCACGGAATCGATCCTGCTCGGGAATGTCCTGACGGTCATCGTATGCGTACCGTTCATGCTTGACGGCCCCCTGCCGCCGCCGGCAGGCCTGGCATCCCTGGCGCTGCTCGGCGTGTTCCAGCTGGGACTGTCGTACATACTCTACTCGCGAGCCATACGGCATGTGCCGGCCCTTGACGCGATCCTCGTCCCGGTTATTGAACCGGTGCTCAATCCTCTCTGGGTTCTCATCGTCATGGGCGAGCGTCCGGGAGGATGGGCGGTTGCCGGCGGCGTTATCATCCTTATTTCAATTACCGTTTTCAGTTTTCTTGAGTCGCGGGATGCAGCCCGCGAGCAGTGATCCGCCGCGCCCGGTAATTGTTCCGCACGGCGATTGGGCCGGATGAAGGGCCCCAAATAGCTGTTGACAGGAAAAAATAATCGTACAAAATTCATGAAATGAAGCTAAATCTTGAGACCATAACCGGTGACCCAAACAGGACCAGGCTCGAAGACAGGATTTATAACGCCCTCACTTTTTTTACGCCCCTCACGACGGTATTTATTTTACCGCTCATGTTTATACTGGACATCAGGGCGTACCATGTACTATCCATTCTGTTCATTGCTGTCGCTGGATTTTTTCTCTATTACCTGTCCCGTTTTCACAGGATTACAAGTGTGTATTTCCTGATCATCGCCGGTATCATCACCCTTTCGGTCATCTGGTTCACCGGTTATGGATCGGCCGGTTACGTGCATCTGTTTTTCCAGTTCATTACCCTTTTTGTGCTCCTGTCCCTCAAGGGCCGGGTCCGTATTGTACTTTTCCTGATGGTGCCGGCGGTCATCATGGCCCTGACGTGGATCGAAAGCCTCTGCATCTTCCCCCTGAAGGCCTACCGGGGGCAGGAGGAGCGGTGGATCGATTTTCTGATCAACTGTACCGCGTGGCTTGTCGTGACGGGTTTCATGATCAAAATCATAATCGACAATTTCCGCAAGGAGCGGACCAGGGTCGAGGACGAGATAGAAATAGCGCGCCGGCTCCAGATGCGCCTGCTTCCGGGGGCGATGCAGGTGATCCCGGGATATTCCGCGCATACCGTGTACCTTCCGATGGAAAAAGTGGGCGGCGATTTTTATGATTATCATGTGACCGATGAAGCCATCGACCTCTTCGTGGCCGATGTTACGGGGCACGGCCTGTCGAGCGCCTTTCTGGCGACCATCACGAAAATGGCCTTTGAGTACGAGCGCCTGGGCGCTTCTCCCGCCGGGATCCTTGCCAGGCTGAACGGGGCCGTGCTCCGGGCGACGGTCAATAATAATTTTGTGACGGCGGTTTATTGCGTCATTGACCGTCATGGCCGCGTGATGCGCTGCGCCCGGGCCGGTCATTTTCCGCCCCTCCTGTACCGGCGCGCCACCGGCGTTATCGAGGAGATACAACCGCCCGGCAAGCCGCTGGGCTGGGTGGATAATCCCGGGATCGTGGAGATTGAGGTCCCCCTCTCACCGGGAGACCGCCTGGTGCTCTATACCGATGGGATCACCGAATGCTTCAGCGGCAGGGGGCAGATGTTCGGCATTGCGCGGTTCAAGGATTTTATCCTGGCCCATACCGGAATGCCGGCGGCCGATTTCTGCGGGCTTCTACTGGAGGAACTCCGGCGCTTCGCCGGTTCCGGAACCTTCGATGACGATATTACCCTCGTGGTCCTCGACGTGCTCTGACGGGCCGGATAAGAAAAAGCCGCAGGGCCGTTACCTGCTCCGTTCCTGATAGCTGCAGCGTATATACCAGGCCTGCTTGATCGTAACCGGGTGCAGGGAGAGCCAGAGCGGATCGGGCAGGTACTGCACCGTGTTGCAATAGGTGCAGGTCGTGTTCCGCGGCGTTTTCACGGTTATTTCCAGCGGCGCCCCGCACTTGATGCAGGATATGGCAACGGGCTTGATATCCTTTTCGTCCGGTGATCGGGTCCCATCCTCTTCCGCGCAGAATGCCTGTTCCGCGTTTTTTGACCACTTGAGCCATTTCGGAAAGGGGAAGGTGGACTGGGGGGCTCCGCATGAAGGGCAGGGCGGCATGCTTTTTTCGCCGGTCTTTATATCGTCGGTATCGAGAGGCGATCCGCATGAATTGCACGCGGGGCCCTTGACCGTTTTTTCAACGATGAGGTTCAACGGGGAGGTGAACCTGGTAAGGCCGGATCCCGCGCCGGCAATACCTTCCCACAGCGCGCCGGGTACGGCCGATTCGCGGAGGCACGACTGGCATTTCGCTTTCTTGATCGGCCCGTTGATGAAGACAGGCTGGCTGCAGAAGGGGCAGACGAATTCGATCTTGAGGGAATAATACTGGGGCCGTATATCATTGAGTCGATTGGCAATGGCTTTTTTAACTACCTCCGGAACATCAGCGGCGGCCAGTTCCGCGAGGAGATTTTTATCGTTGATCCGGTTCACCGCCGCTGTTTTTACCGCTGGATGGTGGTCGCCGCGAACGATCCCGGAAAGGATACGGGGATCGGTTATCTGAAGCACCGCGGCTTCGCACACGCTGATGTCCCTGTCGTTCTTGACGATGCCGAACAGGAATTCCTGGTCGGGATTTTCAAGGCCGTAGATGGCCGCGATCCTGGCATGCGGCGACGCGGCGTCACGGACAATTTTTTCCAGCGACGCGCGGTCTTTTATTGCATCGACTATCTGCTGGATTACCTGATGGCTCTCTTCGGCGCAGGCCAGTTCCACGAGATGCGCCGGGTCTGATTTGGCCAGTCTGGCGACGGCGCCGATTTTCAACGCCGGCAGCGCGGCGTTCCCGGCAAGGTCAAACAAGGTTTCCCTGTCGTCGATCCTGCCGATGACTGAACAGGCAACCTCTGTACTCGCGGTCGATTTTGCTATCAGCGCCAGCAATTCAGGTTCGGTGATATTCTTGAGGGCCGCCATTTTGACCGTATCGGACGGATCGTTCATGACGATATCGAACAATTCCTTCTGGCCGGTGATGTCCGCCACGGCCCTGGCCCGGATCCGGTCGACCCGGTGCCTGCGCCGTGAACGGAACAGGTCGCGCAAAGACATGCCGATGGTGATCTTGTCCCGCTGACTCCAGAGGAAGGCGAAGACGGCGGTCCACACCGCGATCCAGATGCCCAGCGGAAGCGGGTCTGCCATGACCCTCGACAGGAGTTCCGGGAACCGCTCCCAGACGCCGGGACCGGGCATGGCATAATAGCCCGTGGCGCTAATGCCGTTGGCGATGAAACCGAGGGCCCCCTGTCCGACCGCGAGGACCAAACCAAGCGCAAACTGGCCGACCGCAATGAGGCCGAAGCCGAACTGGGACAGCGATAAGAGACCGAAGCCGAACTGGGTGACGGCAATGATTCCGTACCCGAACTGGGCAATGGTGATAACCCCTCTTCCTATCCAGCCGATGGCGATAAAGCCGCGCGGCGATACACCGATGGCGACAAAGGCGCGCGGAGATACGCCGATGGATAGGAGGGGCATTCCGAAGATTTTAGTTTTTGTTTCCATTGTTTGTATACGATTATAGGTGTATCTGAACACCCCCCCACCCCCCCAGAGGGGGGCTTACCCTCAGCACTTACAGTTTTGGAACCACACATTCAAAAGTCCCCCTCCGGGGGACTTAGGGGGCTCACGGGCAAACTTGTTTTAATGTCCTTTATTTATCCAGCGCAGCTATTCCCGGCAGGGTCTTGCCTTCAAGCAGTTCAAGCCATGCGCCGCCACCGGTAGAAATGTATGATATCCTGTCGGCCAGTCCGGACTTGTTGACTGCCGAGACGCTGTCTCCGCCGCCGACGATGCTCAGGCACCCGGAATCGGCCAGGGCTTTTGCCACGGCATTGGTGCCTCCGGCGAAATTAGCCATCTCGAAGGCGCCCATGGGCCCGTTCCATATAACTGTTTTTGACGACTTGATCCTTTCATTGAATAGTTTGACCGATTCCGGCCCGACATCGAGACCGATCATGTTGTCAGGAATCTTGTCTGCCGCGACCACGGTGCTGGGCGAGTTGTTGTCAAACTCGGGAGCGGCAATGATGTCCACCGGGAGAAGAATCTCAACGCCTTTTTTCGCGGCTTCGTCCATGATTTCCTTCGCCGAGGCGACCAGGTCGGCCTCGAGGAGGGATTTGCCCACAGAAAGGCCTTTGGCCTTGAGGAAGGTGAAGGCCATGCCTCCGCCGATGATGATATAATTAACTTTCGAGAGTATATTTTTCAGGGCATCGAGCTTTGTTGATACCTTGGCGCCGCCAATGATTGCGCCCAGGGGTCGCTGCGGGTTGTCCATGGCCTTTTTGAAGTATTCGATTTCGTTTTCAAGGAGGAATCCGGCGGCGCATTCCTTCACGTATTTCGTAATAGCGTCGTTGGAGGAGTGGCCACGGTGCGCCGCGGCGAAGGCGTCGTCGATATAAACGTCGCAGAGGGCGGCGAGCTGTTTGCCGAGTTCGGGGTCGTTCTTCTCCTCGCCGGGATAGAACCTGATGTTTTCAAGAAGGGCTATTTCCCCGTCTTTAAGGGCGTCGGTTATTTTTTTGACCTCGTCGCCGATCGGTTTGTCTATGAAGAGGACTTTTTTCCCCAGGAGCTTGCTCAGGCGCTCTGCCACCGGCTTAAGGCTCATCTCGGGAACCGGTTTTCCCTTGGGCCTTCCAAGGTGGGATACGAGAATGATCCTGCAGCCTTCCCTGATGCAATGGTTAATGGTCGGCAGGGTTGCCGTGATCCGGGTGTCGTCAGTAATATTCATGCTCTTGTCGTAGGGGACGTTGTAGTCAACGCGGACCATGACGCGCTTTCCCGTGATGCTCAATTTGTCGATGTACTTAATTGTCATTGCTGCACCTCGTATGATTATTTAGTGGAACGCGGTCAGGGTACCGCCGCGGCTCCATTGTAATTCTCGTTCAGCAGGAAAGCAGGTCAAGATTAATTTATCCCTCGAGATCCTTTTTCTTTTTACGGATGGCGGTCATTTTTGAAACGATTATCGACCCTTCAAAAAGGGCCCACAACGGGATAGCGACAAGGCTCTGCGTTAATATGTCTGTTGTCGGGGTGATTCCGGCTGACAGGACAAAGATGATGACTATGGCCCACTTCCTGTTGTTTGAAAGAAAATAGGGCGTTATCAGGCCGATCCTGGTGAGTATCATGACAAGTATGGGGAACTCGAAGAGCACCCCCATGAGGAAGCAGAAAAGAAAAACGAAGTTGATATACTCGCTGGCGCCTATGACGCTTGATATGTCCTTGGCTATGAAGCTGAGGAGCATTTTGACCGTGAAGGGCATCAGGAGGAAATACACGAAAGAGACGCCCGCATAGAAGAGCAGGATCGACGAGAAAAGGGCGATGCGCGAAAACATGCGGTCTTTCTTCGTTATGGCGGGAAGGATGAAGCGCCACACCTGGAAGATGATGAAGGGAAGTCCCACCACGAACGCCGCGATGGCTGAAACCTTGAGGCGCATCATGAAGCCTTCGGCGAGCTTGAAAACGTTGAGCTTTAACCCGGTATCCGTATACGGCTTGTTAATAACGTAGAGAAGCTCATCCGAAAAAATGAATGCCGCCACCGTAAGGATGAAGAACGTGATGAAGATAATCAGGATCCTTGACCTGAATTCACCCAGGTGATCGACAAAGCTCATGGGAACGTCGCCGCGCTCGAGAGCTTCAGGATCAACTTCTTCCGGCCCTTCAGCTTCATCCGTTTTCTGTATCTCTTTGTCTGAATCGTCATGTTTGGCGAAAAAATGGATAACGCGCTCGAAGGTTGACATCCCGGCCGTTTCAGGGGTTATGATTGGATTTTTTTTCACCGCATCTTTTATCTGCGCCAGCGGATTGACAACCTGGCCGGGTTTCGTATCCGGGGCCCTGGATGCGTCGCTCCGGATCGGCGCACTATCCACCGCTTTTTTTTCAGGCTGATTTTTTTTGTCAGCCTGTTTCCGGGGAGCTGGTTTTTTCTTTTTTCCAGCGGTTTTCACCGGCCTGGGTTTCTTGGAAGTGGCCAAGGGATTGCTCCTGCAAATAAAACGTTCCTGACGGTTAATTGAAGTATGTTGGTGAGTACGATACATACTGTCAAGTATTTTAGGCAGGGACGGAACAATTCAGGGCGGGAGCTCTTCTTTAGACAGGATAGCTCTCCGTATGCAGCTATAATCCGCTATCTTCACGGAACCCGGGAGTAGATAGGGGGAGCGTCTCATATCTCCGACCATGACGGTCTTACCGCGGAACAAGCGGCCAGGCCGCCCCTTCCGGCTGATGTGCCTGGGGCATATACAGGCATGAGTCCCGGCAGGGTTTGAACATTGTGTCAGTAAAATTTAGATTTTCTAATTAATAAGTTGACATTTTAAAACAGCAATGTCATAAAAAAACAATGAAGAGTCAATAGTAGCGATGGCTCTTTGTCACATGTCAAAATATGAACATCGGATAATGGACTGTAACATTTATAACGGCGCACCAAACGGCGTGTTATAATTATCCAGCATGTTATCAGCGCCGCCTTGTGGAACTTCTTTTTCATTGGCTGAAACATTGAAAAAAGTCGTAGTGCAACGGTGACTGAGGGAAATGGTTTCCTCTGGATGTTCATATTCAGGTGCATGCTGATTTTTCTAATATAAATCTTTAAAGAAATAAAAGGGGGTATTCATGGCAAAGTTTAAGGAAACATGTATGCCGGCGATTTTTCAGAATCAAGCTGAAAAACTGGGCGATAAGGCCTGCGTCGCGTATAAGAAGGGCGGCAAGTTCGTTGATATTTCGTGGACAGACATGAACCGCATGGTCCATGATCTTGCGTATTACCTGCTTTCCATCGGCGTGAAAAAGAACGATAAGATAGCGCTCTTTTCGCCCAACCGGTGGGAATGGTGGGTAGCCAGCCAGGCCACGCTGTCCATAGGGGCGGTCAGCGTTCCCATTTATGCGACAAACTCATCGGAAGAATGCCTGTATATTATCAGCAACTCCGATTCACGGGTATGTTTTGCCGGCACTGAAGACCATCTGAACAGGGTCCTGAAAGTCAAACCAAAGCTCAAGGGCCTGAAGCAGCTCGTCATTTTCGATGACTTAAGCAAGAAGATGAAGGATGTGCTGAACATAAACGAGGCCTTCAAGATCGGCCAGGGTTACAAAAAGAAGAATGAATTTGACAAGCGTCTGGCGTCGATTAAGCCGAATGATGTGTCTACCCTCATCTATACGTCGGGAACAACCGGAAACCCCAAGGGCGTTATGCTGATGCATTCCAATTTTGTATCCAACGCGTCGATTATTTATAACGAGGTGAGGGAATTTATCACTCCCGAGGATACATTCCTGTCGTTCCTCCCGCTGTCACACTCGCTGGAGATGACGTGCGGTTATTATATCCCCATTACTGTCGGGTCAAAGGTGGCCTTCGCCGAAGACATATCCAAGCTGATGGAAAATTTCCAGGAAGTGCGGCCGACGATTATTATCAGCGTGCCGCGGATCTATGAAAAGGTCCATGCGGGTATTCTGGCAAAAGTCGCGGACGGATCGGGCGTTAAAAAGGCGATATTCAACTGGGCCATGGGGATTGCGGCAAAGAATCTTCCCTACGAATGCAAGAACATCCAGCGCACCGGCCTCTTCGCGAAGAAATTTAACCTTGCGGACAAGCTTGTTTTTTCCAACCTCAAGAATGCGATAGGTCTCAACAGGCTCCGGTTTGCCATATCAGGCGGCGGCCCCCTTTCCGTTTCCGATGCCGAATTCTTTATCGGCATGGGTATCATGATACTGGAGGGCTTCGGCCTTACCGAGACCACGCCGGTAACGCACTTTAACCGGCCCGGCAATGTCAAACCCGGCACCGTCGGCCATGCCATCCCCCAGACCAAGGTCAAGATCGCCGATGACGGCGAGCTGCTGATCAAGGGGCCCCAGGTCATGAAAGGCTACTACAAGAACCCGGCGGCCACCAAGGAAGTGTTCACCAGGGACGGATACTTCAGGACAGGTGATATCGCCGCCATCGATGATGACGGATTCCTGAAGATCACCGGGCGGATCAAGGACATCATCGTGACCGCGGGCGGAAAAAATATATCCCCGCAGAACATCGAGAACAGCCTGAAGACTTCCCAGTTCATCGAGCAGGTGGCTGTTATCGGCGACCGGAGGAAATATCTTACCGCGCTCGTTATCCCCGATTTTGCCGCGCTCACCAAGTGGGCGAAGAAAAACGGCATCGATTCCACGGCGCATAAGGACCTGATCGCGAAGGACGAGGTGCATAAGCTCATTGCCGGCGAGATTGAAAAGTACACCAAGCAGTACGCGCGGGTCGAGCAGATCCGGAAATTCAAGCTCCTCGATGCGGAGTGGACCCAGCAGAGCGGCGAGCTCACTCCCACGCAGAAGGTCAAGCGGCGGATTGTCGAAGCAAAATACGCCAAGGAGATCGATAGCCTGTACCCGGCTGATGCCGACTAGAGAATTGCAGATTTATTAAGGATGACTAAACAAAAAGGGCCTTCGGGCCCTTTTTTGTTTTGGGCTCCTGCAGTATCTCCGCAGCCGTTTAAATCCTCACCCCTGATCCCCTCTCCATGAAATGGAGAGGGGAAAAAGAAATATTAATACTTATAACTGAAGCCCTCTCCTTACTAAGGAGAGGGCGCGCAGAGCGCGGGTGAGGTCAAAAAATGGAGAAGGGATCGGGGGTGAGGATTATAATGAAGCGCCGGAGGCGGGGTGATGTCGGACAAGTCGGCTGCAATGGCACATCCATGTTAATTTTATAAAAAATGTTAAATAATTTCTGGACAATTCAGGGCGCTTCCTTTAGCAGTTCCACATCCGAGGTTTGTAAATGATCAGCGCGAAGTACCGAATTGAAGTGTTTCACAGGATCAGCGACCCCCGCTGCGAGGTGGTGCGCAAAAAGCTGGCCGGCCTCGGTTATCCCGTAAGCGCTGTGCATATCTCCGATAATTACCTGATAAACGCCGATATCGATGACAGCAAGGCCGCCGCGGTGTCACGGCTGCTGATACAGCCGGTGATCCAGGACTGCCTGATTAACCGGCCCTACACCCCGGTAGGATTCGACTTTGCAGTTGAAATCGGATTTCTTCCCGGTGTTACCGACAATATCGCACACACGGTCCGCGAATCGATCGAGGACCTCCTTAAAATCCATCTTGATATCGAGAAGTCGGTCTTTACCACGATAACCTACTTTTTTTCCGGCGGGCTTTCCGGCAGCGAGGTCGAGAAAATCAGCGCGGAGCTGTACAATCCCCTGATCCAGAGGAGGAAGGTCCTTTCATCCGGTGATTACGCGCGGGAGGCCGGCATGGGCATGGACCTGCCGATAGTGAACATCCACGAGCGTCCCGACGCGGACGAGGTGGACCTCGGTGTTCCCGATGATGAGCTCATGAGGATCGCGCGGGACGGCATCCAGGAGCGGGAAGGCTCCCGGCGGGGGCCCCTGGCGCTGGATATGGCCTCCATGCAGGCGATACGCGATTACTTCTCGGGAACGGAGAAGAGGAACCCCACCGACGTTGAGCTGGAGTCGATCGCCCAGACCTGGAGCGAACACTGCAAGCACACCATTTTTTCCGCTGAAATTGACGATGACATACCTGAAGGAATCTTCCGCAGTTACATCAGGGAGGCGACGGTGAGGATCCGCCGGGAGCTGGGGGAGAGGGATTTCTGCGTGTCCGTGTTCGAGGACAATTCCGGCGGCATCGAATTTGACGAGAACTACATCATATCCGATAAAGTTGAAACACACAACAGCCCGAGCGCCCTTGACCCGTTCGGCGGGGCCATCACCGGCATCGTGGGCGTGAACCGGGACGCGATCGGATTCGGCATGGGGTCCCGGCCCGTGGCAAACCGGTACGGCTTCTGCTTCGCCGATCCCTTCGACAACCGGCCCCTGTACAAGAGCAGGGACCCGTCGAGCCGAATGCTGTCTCCGCGCCGGATACTGGAAGGGGTCGTGCACGGCGTGAACGCCGGCGGCAATACGTCGGGGATACCGACGCCGCAGGGCTTCGTCTATTTCGACGAACGGTACAAGGGTAAGCCCCTCGTGTTCGTCGGCACCGTGGGGCTCATGCCGAAAGTTGTGAACGGCAGGCCGTCATGCGAGAAGCGGGCCATGGCCGGCGACAATATCGTCATGATCGGCGGCCGCGTGGGACGCGACGGCATCCATGGCGCCACGTTTTCTTCAGAGGCACTGTCGTCGGGCAGCCCGGCCACGGCGGTGCAGATCGGCGATCCGATCACCCAGAAGAAGCTCTCCGACGCGATCGTGAAGGAGGCCCGCGACCGGGGCCTGTACCATTCCATAACCGACAACGGCGCCGGTGGACTCTCCTGCTCCGTGGCCGAAATGGCCCGGGAGTGCGGTGGATTCGAAGTGGACCTCGACCGGGTCCCCCTCAAGTACCACGGTCTCGCGCCGTGGCAGATATGGGTGAGCGAGTCCCAGGAGCGTATGACCGCCGCGGTCCCCGATGACCGCCTTGAGGAGTTCATCGGCCTCATGGAGCGCCGCGGCGTTGAGGCAACGGCGATCGGGAAGTTCAGGGACGGAAAGCGGGGCGTCGTGCGGTACGACGGAAAAACTATATTCGACCTGGACATGTCCTTCCTCCATGAAGGTCTTCCCCGCAAAAAGCTCACGACGACCTACACGAAAGAGAAGTGTCCCTATCCGGAATTTCCCGACCCGGAAGAAATGACCGGAATTTTCGGCGACATGGCCGGCAGGCTCAATACAGCCAGTTTTGAATTCATATCTACCCAGTACGATCACGAGGTCCAGGCCAATTCAGTCATCAAGCCGCTGCAGGGCAGGGGCGGCGTAAACGGCAGCGCGACGGTGATACGGCCTGTCCTTGATTCCTGGCGGGGGGTGGTGCTCTCACAGGGGCTCTACCCGTCATACAGCGACATCGACACCTACTGGATGGCGGCCTGTTCCATCGACACAGCGGTGCGTAACGCGGTTTCGGCCGGGGGGCAACTGGGGAAGATGGCCATCCTCGATAATTTCTGCTGGTGCGATTCCGGCAATCCCGAGCGCCTCGGCCAGCTCCGCGAAGCGGCCAGGGCCTGCCGGGATTACGCCATAGCCTACCTGACGCCCTTCATATCCGGAAAGGACAGCATGTTCAACGATTTCCGCGGATACGACGAGAACTTCCGCGAGGAAAAGATATCCATACCGCCCACGCTGCTGGTATCCTCCATCGGCGTGATCGATGATATCCGCAGGTGCCAGACCATCGACTTCAAGTTTCCCGGCGACCTGGTGTACGTGATCGGGACGACCCGGGACGAGACCGGGGGAAGCGAGTACCTGGCTTACCGTGGAGAAAAACTCTCGGGCCGGCGGTATATCGGCGACGGGGTGCCGAAGGTCCCGGCTGAAGGATTTGTTAAGGCATACCTGGCACTGGAAACGGCCATAGACCGGGGACTGGTATCATCAAGCACAAGCGTGGAGCGGGGCGGTCTCGGCGTGGCCCTGGCAAAATCGGCCCTTGCGGGGATGCT
>CAZZHU010000110.1:14349-14729 GCA_964654045.1 uncultured Leptospirales bacterium | reverse complement strand
GAGGGCTCCCACCGGGCAGAGCTGGACGCATTCGCCGCACTGTACGCACGACGATTCTCCCATGGGGACATCATGATCGCAGACCACCCTTGTACGACCGTCTCGTATCCTGAAATCAAGAACCTCGTTCACAACCAGGTTGTTGCATCCCACGATGCAGCGGCCGCAGGCAATGCATTTGTTGTCATCCCGAATAATAAAAGCCCCGGAATCGTCGATTTTTTCTTTATCTCCGAAAACGAAAGCCGGTGCTTCCACCCCGAGATGGTATGCTGCTTCCTGGAGTTCACAGTCGCCGTTCTTTTCGCAGGATATGCAGTTATGGTTGCCGTTCTCAAGAAGGGTTTCAACGACCATTTTTTGGGCTTCGATTACTTTCG
>CAZZHU010000110.1:7208-14329 GCA_964654045.1 uncultured Leptospirales bacterium | reverse complement strand
ATGCCATCGACCGCCATCAGCGAGCATGATGTCTGGAGGCCCATCATCCCTTCGACCTCGACCACGCATATGCGGCATTTGTTTGCAAGCTCATCGTGCTGCCCGCGGCCCTGGGTTTTGCGTTCTTCGCTGCGAACCGATCCGAATCTGGGATGATAGCAAAGAGTTGGAATGTATATACCATTTTCTCTCGCGATCTGAAGTACTGTTTTGCTCCCATCATGTTCTAACTTTTTTCCATTGATAATTATTTCACTCATTACTCTTTCTCCTTTCTAGTCTGGCTGGCTTTTCATCGCTTAATATTTTAGAATTTCCTTCCTCCTCTATGCGGCTGGAAAAACAAATGCTGTTCCGCGGCCTCATAGAATCTTCATGTGGCAGAAATTGTAATATATAGTTTGTATTTGTAATATCTACTGATTTTAGTGTGAATAAAATCAGCATCTGTCTTATTGTCATGTAGGACAATTGCTTTATGTTTAATGGGGTTTTGTCCGATGATCGAAAATCGTTTAAAGTGCGTCAAGAGTGAACTCGCCGGTGCTATATAGTAGATAGGACCAACACCGAGTAACAATTAAGCATTTGTCCTACAGAATAAGAAGACTGATACCGGTTGAATTTGACAGGATTTTGCACAATATATATATCATAAGCAATGCGGATTGATTAAAATTCGTTGCAATAAATAATCCTCGACCATTGGCGAAGGAAGATATCGCGAGAGGGTTCGGGGAGCGGCCCCATAAGATAGAAAATAGAAGCTGGAGGTGCCATGAAAACCGTACAAACAACCTGCCCATACTGCGGATGCGGATGCAACCTCGATGTGCATGTCGAGAGCAACAGGATACAGAGCGTCACTCCGACCATGCATCACCCCGTGAACGACGGTGAGCTCTGCCTCAAGGGCATGTATGGATGGGAATTCGTCCATTCATCGGAACGGCTGCAGAAACCGTATATACGAAAGCTGAACGGCGCATATTCGAGGGACGGCGTCCTTGAAGAGTCCACGTGGGACGAAGCTCTTGATCTGCTGTCGGAGAAGATCAATCAAGTCAAGGAAAAGCACGGCCCCGATTCCTTCATGGGCCTCTCCTCGGCGCGATGCACCAACGAGGAGAACTACATGTTCCAGAAATTTTTCAGGCAGGTGATCGGCACCAACAATATCGATCACTGCGCCAGGCTTTGACACGCTCCCACGGTAGCCGGTCTGGCTACGAGTCTCGGGAACGGTTCGATGACAAATGATTTTTCCGAGTTCAGTGTCTACACGAATTGTTTTCTCATCGTCGGTTCCAATACCAGTGAAAACCACCCCATTATAGCAATGCATGTCTTCAGGGCCCTCGAGAGGGGGGCCAGGCTGATCGTAATTGACCCCCGGAAAACCGAGATGGCCAACAAGGCGGATGTGTATATCCAGGTTCCTCCCGGCTACAACATACCGGTTATGAATTCGATCATGCATGTCATTATTAAAGAGAAACTCTATGACGCGGATTTCGTGGAAAAGAACACGAAGGGTTTCGAGTATCTGAAAAAAACGGTCCAGGACTACCCGCCAGAAAAAGTGGCCGCCATGGCGGGCGTGGATGGGACGCTGATCGAAAAAGCAGCCCGGTTATACGCCGGGACGAAACCATCGGCAATACTCTACGCCATGGGATTGACCCAGTTCTCGCACGGGACGGGCAACGTCTGGACCACGTCGAACCTTGCCGCCATTACGGGGAACCTGGGGGTCCCGGGCGCCGGCGTGAATCCCCTGCGGGGACAGAACAACGTGCAGGGCGCCTGCATGGTGGCGGCGCTTCCCACCGTGCTTCCGAACGGCAAACCGGTAACGGACGAGGCCGGAAGAAAAGAGGTTAATGATCTGTGGCGGTGCGAGGTGCCCTCGAAACCGGGGATCGCCCTCACCGTGCTCCCTGAAAATATGGAAAACGGCAAAATTAAATTTCTCTGGGTTGCCGGGGAGAATCCGCTCATGTCGGATCCGGACACCGGCCATTTCTCGCACGCGCTGAAGAATCTTGAATTCATGGTGACGCAGGACATATTCATGACCGAGACATGCCGCAGCGCCGACCTGGTCCTCCCGGCCGCGTGTTTCGCCGAGAAGGAGGGAACCTTCGTCAATACGTCCCGCAAGGTCCAGATGGTCAACAAGGCCGTCGACCCGCCGGGCGAGGCGAAGGCCGACTGGGAGATCCTGGCCATGGTCGCCGGCAGGCTCGGCCAGAATGGGTTTGATTACCGCGACGCGAGGGACATATGGGATGAGATCAGGACGATAAACCGGGGCCAGTTCGGGGGCATGGACTACCGGCGTCTCCAGGATCTGAACGGCCTTAACGCGCCCTGTCCCAACCACCAGCACCCGGGAACGCCAGTGCTGCACGAGGGCGGGAAATTCTCCAAGCCGGACGGCAAGGCGCTCCTGATCCCGGTTTTATTCACCGAAGACAATACCCGCAAGGGAGCGCTGGAATCAGAATGGCGCAAAACGCTTAACCTGGATAAGGATTACCCGATCGTGATTGGTTCGGTAAATGAATCGGCCACAAAAAAGCATCCCTATATCCTCACGACGGGACGCTACGTGTACCAGTACCATACCGGCACCATGAGCCGCAGATGCAAGTCCCTTGCAACGGGCGCGGACATGTACGGCCCGGCTGTAATCGAAATAGGGCTCGATACCGCGAAAAAGCTCGATATCTCGTCCGGTGATTACATAAAAGTCGAGAATGACAGGGGTTACATCGCCGCCAGGGCCAGGGTGATGAGCAGGATCACGAATAACGTCATCTTCGGGAGCTTCCATTACTGGGAGGCCAATGTCAACGAGTTGACCAATCCTGAAGGCCTTGATACCGTGAGCAAGATTCCCGAGTTCAAGGTGTCCGCGGTCAACCTCATGAAGATCACCGAAGAGGAGTATCTCGCCATCCAGGCCGAGAAAAGAATCAAATTTAAAAAGGACGCGGATGCGGGAAACACCGCCGTCGCTTTCCATGGTAATATTCACGCAAATAGGCTGCAAGGTATTGTGAAGGGGGTATGACATGTCGTTTATTTTAGATGAAAAACAAAACAGCTTCGTGTTCTGCAATCCGGAAAAATGCATGTCGTGCTATACCTGCATGTCGGCCTGTTACGAGTCGGCACGGAAGAGGGGGAAGGTGGCGCTGCCCCGGCTGATGCTGGTCCACACGGAATCGGGGTCCATGCCGAACCAGTGCAGGCATTGTGAAGACGCTCCGTGCGCCAATGTATGTCCCACGGGCGCCATCAGGCTGGAATCGAACAAGGTCGGGCTTCACGAGGAGCTCTGCATCGGCTGCAAGATGTGCGTCATGGTGTGCCCCTTCGGCGCGGTTCTTCCCGGGTCCGAGGTCATGCCTTCGGTCAACTACATGTTTGAAGAATCCGTTGACATGGGCGTCGCCGTGGCGGTCGGAAGCAAGACCGTGGCGATCAAGTGCGATCTCTGCGAGGGAAGGGACGAGGGCCCGGCCTGCGTTAAGGCATGCCCCAACAAGGCCCTGACATATTTTACTCCCGACAGCCTGGAGAGTTCCGCAATGGACGAGAAGGCGAGGAAAGCCGTTTTGAATCTCGCGTCCGTTTATAAGAATAAAATTTCGATTAAGGGATCACCGGAAAAGGGAGAGGAGAGATGACAATGGCAGAAATATATCTTCTATTTATATCGGGGGCCATCGCTTCGATTTTATTGTATAAGTTTCAGAAAGCGGCGGCCGTGGTGGGATTCGGCATTCCCGCCGTAGCGTGCCTGCTCGGGATAGGGTATTTCTTTATGAACCTGACCGGCGGCAGTGAAATTGAATTCATATTCCCGCTGATGAATGCCAGGTTTTCGCTTGATTCCCTCTCGGCGTTTTTTTCTCTGGTAATATGCCTGGTGGGGCTGGCCGCGTCAGTGTACGGGATCCAGTACGCCAGGGAATATGAAAATACCTCAAAAATCGGCGCGATGGGATTTTTCTTCAACCTTTTCATCGTGTCCATGCTCATGGTTGTTACCGTGTCGCACGTGTTCTGGTTCATGGTTTTCTGGGAATTCATGACGCTAACCTCCTTTTTTCTCATTTACTTCAACGATTCGGAAAAAACCGCGAAGGCCACCATCCTGTATATGGTAATCGCCCATATCGGAGGCGCGGCGATACTTACCGGTATGCTGCTGCTGTCGTCAAGTGCCGGTTCAATGTACTTCAGCGATTTCAAAGGCATCCAGATAAGTCCCGTCCTGGCCTCCGTGGTTTTCTCCCTTTTTCTTTTCGGTTTCGGATCAAAGGCGGGTATTTTCCCCATACATGTATGGCTTCCGGAAGCCCATCCGGCGGCGCCGTCCCATGTCTCGGCGCTGATGTCCGCGGTCATGATAAAAACCGCGATATACGGGATCATCAGGTTCTGCCTGTGGCTCCCTCAAAACGAGTGGTGGGGCATAGTGATCGTTATACTCGGCGCTCTCTCCGCGCTGCTCGGTGTTCTCTACGCCCTGACCCAGCATGACACGAAGGCCCTTCTCGCCTATCATTCCGTCGAGAATATCGGGATCATCCTCATGGGGTGCGGCGTGGGTTTTTACGGCATGGCCACGGGCAATGCGATTCTCGCAACCGCCGGCTTCCTGGCCGGGCTGTACCATGTTCTCAATCATGCCATCTTTAAAGGACTCCTGTTCCTCGGCGCCGGCAGCGTCATATTCAGGACGCACACCCAGGACATGGAGAAACTCGGCGGCCTGGCGCGGAAAATGCCCTTAACGGCCTTCGCGTTCCTGATCGGCGCCATGGCCATTTCGGCGCTGCCGCCGCTTAACGGCTTCGTAAGCGAATGGTTCACCTACCAGTCGCTCATCCAGGCCTCAGTCGGCTCGGGTGCCATGGGGACCATCGTTTTCACGGCAACCATAGTGGCGCTGGCCCTGACCGGGGTACTCGCGGTGATGTGCTTCGTCAAGGTGTACAGTGTGATCTTCACCGGAACGCCCAGGGACATGACGGTCTGGGAAAAATCGAAGGAATCACCGGTCCTGATGGTTGCCGGCATGTTCCTGCTTGCGGCGGCATGCGTCGTATGCGGCCTCGGCGCGCCCTACGTGGCGTCGGCGATAATGGGAGTCACGGAATCGATCGGCGGCACGGCGTTTCAGGCGGCACAGGGGATCAGCGTTGCATCCTCTACGGGTTCGATCGTATCCCCGGTGCTGGTTTCAATACTTTTCATTTCCATGCTTTTTATACCCGTCCTGTTTACCCTGATTTTCAGGGACAGTACTTCGACGATGAGAAAGACGAAACCGTGGGCAAGCGGGGCGAGGTACTCCGAGAGGATGCAGATGACCGCGGCGCCTTTTACGGGATTCCTGCGGCAGGTCATGGACTGGTTATACAGGAGCGAGACGCGCACGGAGGAGTTAAACGGGTATTTCGGGAAAGTGAAGTATACCTCGCACGCAAAAGACATCTGGTGGGACATTATCTATGTCCCGTTGATGAGGTTTTTTCAATTTCTTTCTGATAAATTGAGCATTCTGCAGAACGGGAAGATGCAGATCTATGCGTCCTATGTTCTCATTATGATGGCATTCTTTATCGCACTAGCGATGTTCGGATAGAGGGATAACTATTATGAATTTATTGTTGGATATAGGGTATTTGGTAATTCAGGTGGCGGTCGTTATCCTCGTAACTCCCCTTTTCGACGGGATCGGGAGGATAATGAGAGCAAAGTTCCAGAGCAGGAGGGGCCCGGTCGATATATTCCAGACCTACCGGGACATTATCAAGCTGTTCAAGAGATCGGAAACAATGCCCGATTGCGGCACATGGGTGTTCAGGTCGGCTCCGTATCTCATGTTCGCCGTGGTTTCGCTTATAATCGCCGTGCTTCCCGTGATGTATGCGAACCGTACTTTTTCACCGGCATCCGATCTTTTCATGGTCATCTACCTTTTCGCCCTCATGAGGTTCATCTTCGGCATCGCGTCGGTGGACTCGGGCAATCCCTTCGCCGGGATTGGGGGAAGCAGGGAACAGATGATCGCGCTTTTCGTGGAACCGACCATAGTGCTGGCCTCCATTGTAATGGTATTTCTCGCGGGTGGGGTCACCAACCTGATAGAAATACAGAACTTCATCGGTTCCGAGAAGGTATTGAAGGTCCTGCCGGTTGTTATTTTCTCAGGCGTCGCCTTTCTGTTCGCCACGTACGTGGAAACCGGCAAAAAGCCGTTCGACGTGGCGGAAGCCGAGCAGGAAATCCAGGAGGGGCTTCTTGCGGAATATGCGGGAAAGAGGCTGGCCCTGGCCCATGGAGCCCTCGTTTTAAAACAGGTTGCCATCGTGGGATTGTTTGTCACGATCTTTGTCCCCTGGCCGATTGTCGACATACCGTTGTTGTCGCTGCTGTTTTTTATTATCAAGCTGGGTATCTTCTATTACTTCGCTGCCTTTGTCGAAGGATTGTGTACGCGCCTCCGCATTCGTGACACCAGGCTCGCGGCCTCGGGCGCATTCACCCTCGCTTGCATTTCGCTGATACTGTTTATAATAGGGAGGGTATGATCATGGAATTCGGCTTAATCGTTGGCTTGTCAATTTTCCTTGCCGTCATGTCTTTCGTGGTCATTGAATCACGCAATCTTGTAAGGGCCACGTATACGTATTCCCTGCAGACCCTTACGCTCGTGGCGATCTTCCTTGCCATAGCGTGGGAATACTCGATAGGTACGCTCTACATCTGGGCGGGAACGGCTTTCATCACAAAGGTGCTGCTTGTTCCTTTCCTTATTTACAGACTCATCAAGAAAACCGGGGTCAGGCAGGAAGAAGCCCCGTTTGGAGGATTATTCCATCCTTTCCTTTCGCTCGGAATGTCCATTGCCGTGGCGATAATGCTTGAACCGATTTTCATCAAGTTCTCACTGCTGAAGCTGGGTATCCCGATCGTTGTTTCAATATTTGTCTTCATGATGGGCATACTGGGCCTGGTGTTCAGGAAGTCGGCGATAAAGCAGATACTCGCCTTCTGCCTGTTCGAAAACGGCGTTCATCTGACACTGGCATTAACGG
>CAZZHU010000110.1:0-7198 GCA_964654045.1 uncultured Leptospirales bacterium | reverse complement strand
TGGGGATCCTTACGGACGCCGTCTTCTCTGTCATTGTCATGGTGGCGCTGGCGATGAGGTTTTACGCGAATTTTAATTCTCTCGATACGTCTCAAGCAAACGAGTTAAAAGGATAAGGCCATGTACGGAAATTTGAATCATTCGATAAACCTATTGCTGATCATCCCGCTTGCGGCTTCGGTGCTGATCTGGCTCGTTGCCAGGGGAAACAACAGGCCCCTGCTGTATATTCTTCACATGCTCGCGACAATCGCCACGTCGCTGGTCGGTTTGAACTGCGTTGCGGCGGTTATAAACGGGAAGCAATTCACCTTCCTTAACGATTTTCTGCTGTTTGACGCGATAACGGGGGTCATCGTCCTTGTTATTTCAGTCGTGGGATTCATCATCAACATGTATTCCGTGAGGTATATGTCATGGGCCCTTGAAAACGGGGAGCTCGAGTTTTCCGACGCGCGGCTTTTCTTTTCATTATCCCACGCCTTTGTGTTTACGATGCTGCTTTCCGTCATAGCGAACAACCTGGTGCTCATGTGGGTGGCCATCGAGGCGACGACGCTGTCATCGGTTTTTCTCGTATCCCTGTACAAGAAAAAACGGGCTATCGAGGGAGGATGGAAATACATAATCATATGCAGCATAGGACTTGCCTTCGCGCTGTACGGCTCGGTGCTCATGTACTGTTCCGCCTACCATGTTATCGGGGATGCCCATAGCGCGATGCTCTGGACGTCTCTCATGGAGCACGCCGCGGAGTTCGATCCTGATCTCATGAAAGTAATTTTTATATTTATCATTATCGGTTACGGCACCAAGGCGGGCCTTGCGCCGATGCATACGTGGCTCCCCGACGCGCACGCCGAGGGCCCCGCTCCGGCGTCGGCGCTCCTGTCGGCGGTGCTGCTGAAATGCGCCATGGCGGCGATAATCAGGTTCTATGCCGTGATGGCCAGGGTGCCGGGCGTGAAATGGTTCAATGATAACATGCTGCTCATCGTTGGCCTGGCTTCGATACTGATATCCGCATTCTTCATAATGAGGCAGCATGATATCAAGAGGAAGTTCGCGTATCATTCGACCGAGAACATGGGGATCATCACGATCGCTCTCGTTTTCGGGGGCAAGGCGGGTCTCTTCGCCGTTTTCTTCCATATAATAAACCATTCCATAACAAAGGCACTCGCGTTCTGCGTCACCGGGAATCTTCAGAAAATATACGGCACGCGGGATATCGATAAAATGGGAGGCCTGGTGAGGATAGCTCCCGTTACGGCGGTGCTTCTCGGCGTGGCGATGTTCTCTCTCGCGGGCATGCCGCCGCTGGCGATGTTCACGAGCGAATTCTATGCGGTGGTCGCGGGAATTGAGGCGCAGTACTACTGGGCGGTTGCCTTGTTCCTCGTGGGGCTCGCGATCGTCTTCTTCGGACTCACCAGGAGTTTCACCAGGATCCTCTTCGGAAAACCGAACGGGGAGGTCCTGCAGAATTCGGAGGTATCCTTTACGGCCAATCTCCCCTTGATTATACTGGCGGCGATAATATGCGTTATCGGCGTGGCGCCGCCGGAAGGACTTGTATCATTACTGAACAACGCAGTAACCCTGATGAGTAATCAGTAAACGCACTGGAGATTAAAATGGAAAAGACTATAACTATAGAAAGAGGAAAAAAGCTGATATCCGCCATAAAACTCAAGTTCAAGGCGGAAGTGATACGGCATCAGCCGGAAGACCAGATCACGATCCTTGTGGACAGGAACGATCTTCCCGAGGTCGTGAGGACGCTGTATTACGATATGGGCGGATGGATCTCCACGATGATCGCCAATGATGAAAGGGAGATAAACGGGAATTTCGCCGTTTATTACGTCCTGTCGATGGAGGGGGGCAAAATGACCGAAGGGGACGAGCTGCCTCCGGAGGAAAAATGCTACATCACGGTGAAGGCCCTCCTTCCCGCTCACGACCCGGTCTATCCGTCGGTCGCCCGCAAGGTGCCGGCCGTCATATGGTACGAGAGGGAGGCCCGCGACATGATGGGCGTTGTCCCCGAAGGGCTGCCCGATCCGAGACGCCTGGTGCTCGCAGACGATTTCCCGCAGGGGATCTATCCGCTCAGGAAGGACTCCATTGATTACCGGGAACGCTTCGAGCCCCTCGACCCTGACCAGGTGCCGGAATACGATTTCCTGTACCCGGAGGGTTCCGGAACCGTGGATGTTCCCGTCGGGCCGCTGCACATCACTTCCGATGAGCCCGGTCACTTCAGGCTCTTCGTTGACGGAGAAACTATCGTAGACGCCGATTACAAGCTGTTTTACGTGCACCGGGGAGTGGAGAAGCTGGCGGAGAACAGGCTGGATTATGACCAGATGGCCTTTATCGCGGAGAGGATCTGCGGCATATGCGGTTTCGCCCATGCGGTCGCCTGCATCGAAAGCTCGGAAAATGTTACCGGGGTCGAGGTACCCCTGAGGGCCCGGGCGATCAGGACCATATGCCTTGAAACTGAAAGGCTCCATTCGCATCTCCTCAACATCGGGCTCGCCAGCGAGTTTACCGGGAACGTCACCGCGTTTTTACAGCTTTTCAAAATAAGGGAACATACCATGGAGATGGCCCAGATAATGACCGGGGGAAGAAAAACCTACGGCATGATACTGACCGGCGGGGTAAGGAGAGACATCACCGACGTCGAGCGGGTGCAGATGATCCGCATCATGGACAAGGTAGAGGCGGACTTCCGGGAGTGCCTGGAGGGAATCATTGATTCGCCGAATTTCATCAAGAGGCTGAAGGGAACCGGCATATTGACCAAAAAGATCGCGCGGGATTTCTCGCCGGTGGGTCCCACCGTGCGGGGCTCGGGTTTTAATCGCGATGCCCGGTACGATCATCCTTTTGACTGGTACAGGAAGGCTGAATTCAAGGTTCCCGTCTATGCCGACGGCGATGTGCTTTCGCGGGTGCTTGTACGGGCCGTCGAGTTTCACGAGTCCTGCTCGATCATCCGCCAGTGCCTGGACCAGATGCCATCGGGTCCGATCATGGTTAAAAAACCTTTCGTGGAGCCCTATTCGTTCTGCCTTGGTTACGTTGAGGCGCCGAGAGGCGAGGATGTGCACTGGACCATGCACGGGAACGCCCAGAAGGTTCACCGCTGGAGAGTGCGGGCGTCGACCTATAACAACTGGCCGAGCCTCAGGTACCAGTTCAGGGGCAATTCGGTGGCGGACGCCCCGCTTATTGTCGGATCGCTGGACCCGTGCTATTCCTGTTCCGAGAGGGTGACCGTTGTTGATATCAAGAAGAAGAAGTCGAAGATACTGGAGATGAACGATTTGAAAAAATATGCGATAACGAAAAAAGATTCTCCATTGAAGAATTTCTGAGAGGGATAACTCATGAAGATACTGGAATTCGCAAAGAAGGAAAAAATGGTAACCATGGGCTTCCCCGTGGTCCTGTATGAAGTTACCGATGGGTTCAGGGGAAAGCCGGAGTACGCGTATGAAAAATGCATCGGGTGCGGGGCCTGCGTCGTCGCGTGTCCGTCCAACGCCCTGAGCCTGAAAAAGGATGAAGCGGAAGGCGTGGCGCGCTGGCAGGTGAATTACAGCCGCTGCATTTTCTGCGGCCGCTGTGACGAGGTGTGCCCGACGAACGCCATCACTCTCAGCAAGGAATACGTGATGTGCGTTCTTTTCGACAAGGAGGACCTTACCGTTACGGGTGTGCTGAAGCTTAAAAAATGCGGATCATGCGGCAGGTACTTTACCACGGAGAGGCACAATGCCTATGTCCTTGAAAAGCTTGTAGCCGCCGGATGGAGCAGGGAAAGCATCAATGAAAAAATGAAACATCTGAACGTATGCCCCGAATGCAGGCGGGAAGAGGCCGTTACCGGTAATGTAAATAACATGAGGAGGAAAAGCGTCTGATGAGTCCTCAATACACCATACCTGAAAACATACAGAAAGAGAACACTCTTGAACAAAAGCTATCGCACCTGAAGAAGATAAAAAGAACATTTTTTGTCTACCGGGTGGACGCCGGTTCATGCAACGGATGCGATATTGAGATTTTCGCGGTCATCACACCGTTATGGGACCCGGAATGCCTGGGTTTCAAGCTGGTCGCGTCGCCGCGGCACGCGGATATCCTGGTCTGTACAGGGTCCGTGACAAGGGAAATGCGATATCCTCTTATACGGGCCTACGAGGCGATGCCGGACCCGAAGGTTGTCGCGGCTGTCGGCGCCTGCGGCTGTTCCGGGGGGATCTTCCATGATGCCTACGGGGTATGGGGCGGGATAGACTCCCACATACCGGTGGATCTTTTCGTCCCCGGGTGCCCGCCGCATCCCGCGACCATTCTGCAGGGTATTGCCATGGCTCTCGGGATCGTTGAGCAGAAATTGAAAAAGACCGTTCACGATAACGACACCGGGACGGTGCCCTTTGACGGGAAATCGGTCATGAATAATGCATTGTTTGAGAGGGATGTTTTAAACGAGAGCAAGTCCCTCATGGGTTACATACACGGCAGGGTGCTCTACCAGAAGTACATCGGGGCCATGAAATGCGCCAAAAAGCCCGAGGACGTATCAGAGATCGCCGGCATTATACAGGACCTTATTTCCCAGGAAACGGATCCGCGGTATGCCGAGTGTATTCGCGTCATCTATAATAACATTTACCTGGATTGGATTGACAGGAGAATGATTCTGGGCAAGGATGCGAAGAACCAGTACATGATAAAGGGAGCGTAGATGGTCAGGGTGATGAAACTGACTGACAGGGTCCTGGACCCTTCGATGAGCAAGAACGTGACCGCCCGGCAGATCAAGCTCCATGTCCTGAAGGTCGGGCACGGCATCGGAAGAATCGACCTGACCCGGGTGGTTCTCGAAATGAGCGACGAGGAGTTTGACGGGATCATCGATTCCTGCGGTGAATACGGCAGGTTCAAGCTCGGAAACCTTCATACGTATCATGAAGTTGATGTATCTCCGGAACAGGCGGCGCGGCTTGTCCCGGAGATGCCCTCATGCCGGTTAAAGAAAGAAATGGAAGAACTGCAGGAGGGCTTCATTTCAATACGGAAGCTGGATTGTTATTCTCCGGAATAAATGACTACTGGGGCATTATGAAAAAAGCTTTGCTGACAATCGGTAATACTTTGCGGGGAGACGACGGCGCCGGATATGCCCTGGGGCAGATTGTTGAAGAGAGATCCGGATGGAAAGTATTCCAGGGAGAAGACTGCCCTGAAAACCAGATCCACCTGATCAGGGATTTTGCCCCGGATCTTCTTGTCGTGGCGGATACGGTGCTGGGAATTGATGAAGGTGATGCCCAATTCCTGGACATCGCGGAAGATGATATACCCGCGTTCACGACCCATACCATGCCGGTTCAGTATCTTATACGTTTTATTGAAGATTTCTGTGACTCTATTCTCTTTCTGGGCATTGGCGTGGCAAAGGAAAAAATGATCGGCATCAGTCATGGTTTATCAGAAAATGCACATTGCGCCGTGGCAAAGGCGGAAAAATTAATTATAAAAATTGATGAAATGCTTGCGTGAAACGCCATTTGCCGCTATAATTTCTATTTTATAGCCGTCTCTGATAAAATGCCATGGAATCTTAATGAAAAAGCGAGTTCTGCTACTGCTCAACGATGCAGCTGCATCACGCAATCTCAGGAAGCTTCTGAATGCATTGGATTATAAGAACGTGGAAATCATGACGTCTTATGCCATCGATAGTGAAGCAATTCTCAGGGACTCGCCCGACCTTGTTATTATCGGTTCCGATTTTATTGAGAATGACAACGCGGCGTCCTGTATCCAGAGATTTTTTCTTCTTGATATGCCCGTCGTGTTTATTTCTTCAAGCGCGGAAGATCATCTGCTGAAACACGCGGTCAGGAATATCCTGGATAAAATAACCCGTGAAACAAGGCCGATACAGAAACACTTGCTCGAGGAGATATTTCAGGGAAACGGTTTATTTAGCAACAAGAGAAAGGCCGATGAAGCGATGGCGGTGTCCCTGAAGAATGATGACAACGCCCTCTTTCTGCTGAAAGAGTTGAAATGCATGTTCCTGATTTCGGATTTGATGAGTATTCCCGATATTTCGATTGATGCCGTGATCAGGTATATACACGTCAGCATCGAGAAGGCCATCGGGTATAATGATGATGTTAAGGTGAGAATCACCTGCCACGATAGTGTTTATGTTTCTGACAATTTCAGTGAAAGCAGGCTGAAGATTGAATCGCCGATCATCGTGAACGGCAGGGATGTCGGTGAAATCGAGGTTTTTTATTATCATCATTCAGGTGAAAAGAAATATCTTCTTAAAATGGAGACCGACCTGGTTAACGCGATTTCCGAGCGAATCGGAAATTTCATAAAGGAAAAAGAAGCAATTCGCGAGCTGAAAGCAAGGAATGAAGAATTACGGAATCTTTCATCGCATCTGCAGAGCGTGAGGGAGGATGAGCGTAAAATGGTTGCGAGCACGATACACGACGAGTTCGGGCAGAAGCTTATAATGCTGAGATATGAGGTGCTGAACCTGAGACGGAGGTTGCCGGAGAATGACCGGGAAGTGGATTCATCGCTGTGCGGGATGCTCGGCATAATCGACGAATCCATTCAAACGGTGCGCAAGATATCTTCGGACCTTCGGCCCGGCGTGCTCGACAAGCTGGGAATAGCCGCCGCGATTGAATGGCTGGCGCAGGATATTGAAAGCAGGACGGGTATACGATTTACCGTGATAATCTCCCATGAAAATCTGCTGCTTAACGATGATTATACTACCGTCCTGTTCCGGATATTCCAGGAGGCGACGACGAATATAGTGCGTCATTCCGGCGCGACCGAGGTGTTCGTGAATCTCAAGATGAGTGACAGTGACGTGTTTCTCGTCATTCTCGATAACGGGAAGGGCATTTCCGAGGGTGATATCAATAGATCCGATTCTTTCGGCATAAAGGGGATGAGGGAGCGGGTGTTGAGCTTCCAGGGGCATTTTTCGATAGAAAACAATTCTGAAGGCGGCACCGTGCTTAAGGTTTCCCTTCCGATTTGGGATAAAATCGCTGACTAAATATGAGCACATTATATAAAAGGAGACGTATATGGCAAACAAACCAGTAGAGATTGTCCAGGCGGCAATCGG
>CAZZHU010000109.1:12264-14745 GCA_964654045.1 uncultured Leptospirales bacterium | reverse complement strand
GTAAAAAAAGTCGTCCATGCGCACCCGTCCTATCATCGGGATGAGTCCCAGCCCGAGCATCTTGCGCATGTGGGCAAGGGCTTCGTCCACGGTGCGGGGCGTTGCGATATGCGCGTCAAGATAACTGGTTGCTTCGCCGAGGTGCATGCACGCGTCCTCGATCGGATAGTGCTGGCAATGCTCCGACTCGCGGCAGGTACAGCGGTTGATGGTGATCCGGTGCGCGGAGCGGCGTATGAGCTCCTCCAGGACTCGTTCCGGGATGTGGGTGCTCCCGGCGCCCTTGATGTTCAGGTTGACCGGTATATGGCTGACATGGAAGTTCTTGCCGGTAAAAAGGGGACGGACCAGCACAGCGAAAAACCGTCCCACGACGGGCCAGCGCGTCATTTTGGCGCTGAAAGAGGTAAAGGGCCATACTATTCTTAAGAAATCGAGCCACCAGGAAGGGCGTTTTTTCATCGGTCACTCCTTATCGGATATAACATGCCAACAAATTATTGCGGATTCAATTCAGGCAAATACTTGCATTATGCAATAATTTGTCAACATGATTATTGAGTCATGGATTTCTAAATCTGTTCAAAATAGCGCGCCCGTTCCCAGTCGCTGACAGACCGGTCATAACCCTGCTGTTCTGTTTTGAAAAAGTGAAGATAGTGTTCAACCACCTCCGGGCCCAGGGTCTCCCGCGCGAAGCCGCTCCGCTCCAGGGAGGCGATAGCGTCCCGCAGGGTGGCGGGAACGCGGGGAAGCGCCGAGGCCGAGTACATGTCGCCCTCAAAGAGGGCGGGGGGCTCGATTTTATTCCTGATCCCGTCCAGTCCGGAGGCAAGGGCTGCGGCAAAGCCAAGGTAGGGATTTATATCGGCGCCGGGTATGCGGGATTCTATGCGCAGGGATTCGCCGCTGCCGATTATCCTGAACCCTGCCGTGCGGTTGTCGTAGCTCCAGGCCAGTGCCGTGGGGGCCCAGGAACCGGCCTGGTACCGCTTGTAGGAGTTCACCGTGGGGGCATAGAAGGGCATCATTTCAGCGGCGTGACTGATCCATCCGCCCAGGAACCAGCGGAACGTGTCGGAGCTGGTGACCCGTCCTATCTTTTCATGTCCGTCGAAAAGGCTTTTCCTGCCCGATTTATCCCACAGGCTGAGATGCAGATGGCAGCTTGAGCCGGCCAGGTTCTCGTCAAACTTGGCCATGAAGGTGACGGAAATCCCCAGGGCGTCCGCGACATCCTTGAAGCACTGCTTGTATACCAGCTGGCTGTCCGCCATGGAAATCACGTCGGAATAACGCGTATTCAATTCATGCTGGCCGGGGCCCCATTCACCCTTGCTGAATTCGACCGGAACCCCGCTGCTGGAAAGATGCCTGCGGACTGCGGCATTCAGGGGCTCTTCACGGGTGCCCTGCAGGATATGGTAATCCTCGATATACGATCCGAAAGGCTTGAGATCATGATAATGCTTCACGCGGGCGTTTTCGTAGCTTTCTTTAAAGATATAGTACTCCAGCTCCGCGGCCCCCATGGGAAGGAACCCCATGTCCGCGGCCGCGGCTACCTGCTTCTTCAGCATCGACCGCGGCGATATGGATGTGAGGGTGTCCGTGTGCTCGTCGTAAATATCGCAGATGACCAGGGCTGTTTTATCAAGCCACGAGGCGTGGCGCAGGGTCGCCATGTCCGGAACGCAGTGAAAATCGCCGTACCCCGTGTTCCAGTTGGCGAAGCGGTAGCCCGGCACCGGGGTCATTTCCATGTCGACGGTGAAGAGGTAGTTGCACGCGTGCATGCCTGATTTTGCCACCTGGTCGAGGAAAAAATCCGGCGCTATGCGTTTCCCGAAAAGCCGTCCGTAAAGGTCGGGAAAAGCGGCGATAACGGTTTCGATCTCGCCGGTGCGCACTTTTTCCTCCAGCTGCTGCAGGGTAAGCATCCCCTTTGTCTCTTTCTTTTCCATGGTCTCCGCCCATGTCAGTGGTGTGGTATATTCGTCAGTCAAGCTGCTGAATTCTGAGCAGGTCCGGCTTGCGGCCGAGGGACAGGAGCACAGAGTATCCGGGGATGATGTCGTTCGCGGTTGGCGGTATCCTCATGTTTTTCCATCCCGGCGAATCAGGGCTCCATTTATCATTTTCCTCGAGGTATATTGGTACTGCTTAAGGAAATACATCCGGTCTGTATAGCATCATATATCATGACAAATATGGTATCCCGCGAAACAGGGATGTCAAGCGGAAAAAGAGAGTTCCTGTGGCGCGGGAAATGCCCGCAGGTATGGAGAATAAAAAATTCATACGACATAACAATTTTAACTTGTATTTTTATGTGAATCGTATATTTGTATTCAACACTGTTGTCTAAAAACTATTTTGTATCATTTGTATGGAAGGCGTGGTCTGGCACGTAGATGCTGATTCCGCATGCCCCTCTCCTGATGGGAGGGGTGGTTAATCATATGTGTATCATAGGCCTTA
>CAZZHU010000109.1:0-12254 GCA_964654045.1 uncultured Leptospirales bacterium | reverse complement strand
TGAGTTCATATATTGTTATTACAGCAGTCGGATCTGACCGGCCCGGCCTGGTGGATGAAATAAGCTCCTTCATGGCTTCGCGGAAGATCAACATTGAGGACAGCCGCATGGCGGTCCTGGGGGGCGAGTTCGCGGTAATCCTCCTCGCGTCGGGCGCCGCGGACATCGTGGATAAACTGGGGGGTGAATTGGCTTCCCTGGAAAAAAGCACCGGCCTGAGCGTGCAGGTAAAGAATACCCTGGCGCCGCACCAGAGGAAAATTGCCCCGTCGATGCCGCACCGCCTGGTAGCCACCAGCATGGACCATCCGGGCATCGTTCACGAGATCACCCGCATACTGCACAAAAGGAACATTAACATAGAATCAATGGAAACGCGCGTCACGAACGCGCCGCTGAGCGGCGCTCCCATTTTCAACATGAAATGCATCATCAATATCCCCGTTGAGGAAAAAGCCTCCTCGATACGCCGGGAACTGGAGAAGCTGGGCGACAGGATGGATATTGATATCGAAATTGAAGCGGTTGATTCGTTTCAATAACATTACCGGGGATCGTGTAATTCAATGGATAAAAATACGCCTCTTCATCAAGAGCATCTGAGCCTGAAGGCCCTCATGGCGCCCTTCGCGGGGTGGAACATGCCGATCCATTACGGCAGCATCCTGGATGAAGCGAAACATACCAGGACGTCGGTGTCCATATTCGACATATCACACATGGGCGAGTTCATCATCAGGGAGAACCCGTCGAAATCATCGCTTGACTCCATAGTGACCATACCGGTGGCAAAGATGAAAACGCAGCGGTGCCGTTACGGCTTTCTGCTTAACGATGAAGGGAAGATACTGGATGATCTCATCGCCTACCGGATCGCAGCTGACGAATGGATGCTGGTGGTGAACGCCGCCAATGAGATTAAGGATTTGAATGCCATCCAGCGGCAGCTGTCGCCGGATGCGTCGTTTGAAAACATATCATCGAGAATCGTAAAACTTGACCTCCAGGGCCCCGGGTCTCTGGAGGTACTGAAAAGCATCGCGGGAGACGAGGTTACAAAGCTGACCTATTACGGCTTCCAGTTTTTCAGCCTTCTCGGCGGCAACTACATCATAAGCCGCACCGGGTACACCGGGGAACTCGGGTTCGAGATCTATGTAGACTCCAGCAAGGGCGTGGAACTCTGGCAGGCTATGCTTAAGCATCCGGCGGTAAAGCCCGCGGGTCTGGGGGCGCGGGACATTTTACGGCTGGAAGTGGGGCTTCCCCTCTACGGCAACGAGTTTACCGAGGACACGACGCCCCTGGACGCAGGCATGGAGCGCTTCCTCGACATGGACAAGGATTTCACCGGTAGGAGGGCCCTCCTCGAACAGCAAAAGCGCGTCGTACCGAGGCGTCTTATCGGTTTTGCCACAGACGGCAGGCGGACCCCGAGACATGAGAACAGGATTGTTGCCGGGGACAGGGACGCCGGTTTTGTCACGAGCGGCGTTTTTTCCCCGCACCTGAATAAAGGCATCGGCATGGGATACATTGATGCCGGGCTGAGCGGTGAAGGGACCGCCATTGCCATAGACACCGGCAGGGGCGAGATCAGCGCTGCAGTGGAAAAAATACCGTTTCTTAAAGAAACATCAATCAAATACTCGGAGGTTTAGATGGCATGGATATAAACGTCCTTGAAGGTTACTATTATACCAGGGAACATGAATGGGTAAAAATCGAGGGAAAGAAGGCGAAAATCGGCATAAGCGATTACGCCCAGCATAAGCTGGGTGACATCACGTTCGTTGATTCGCCGGAGATTGGGAAGGCCGTCAAGCAGTTCGATTTTTTAACCGGCATTGAATCGGTAAAGGCGGCCAGCGATATATTCGCGCCCCTGTCGGGGATTGTCACTGCCTTCAACAATTCCCTTGAGCAGGCTCCCGAACTGGTGAACAGATCCTGCTACAGCGAGGGCTGGATCGCTGAAATTGAAGTCAGCGACCCGGGGGAAACAAGGAATTTAATGGACGCCGCCGCCTATAAAAAATACACGGCCGGGCTGGAATAGACATGGCGCGGTTCACGCCACATACCGACCAGGATGTCCGGCAGATGCTCGATGCCATCGGTGTAGCGGACGTCGGCGGTCTATTTGCCGATATCCCTGAAAACCTCGGGCCGAAATCCTTTAACCTGCCGGCGGGAAAAACGGAAAACGAAGCGGTAAAGGTTTTCAACGAACTGGCGCGCCGTAACAGGACTGACCTGGTCACGTTCATCGGCGGCGGTTATTATGACCATTTCATCCCCGCGGCGGTGGATACCATATCATCGCGTTCGGAATTCTATACGGCCTATACGCCGTACCAGCCGGAAGCGTCCCAGGGCACACTGCGGGCGATATTTGAATACCAGACCATGATAGCGGGAATAGCGGGCCTTGATTACGCGAACGCGTCCCTTTACGACGGGGGAACGGCCCTGTACGAGGCGATCGCCATGGCGGTGAGGACCAACAACCGGAGAAAGGTCGTCATCGATTCGGGCGTAAACCCTCTCTTCAGGCGTATCATCAAAACGTACATCATTAATATTGATATTGAAATTATTGAAGTCGATTTGAAGGAGATCCGCACTGATATTGGAAAGCTGGAATCCCTGCTGGATGATACAGTCTCGGCGCTGGTGGTCCAGAATCCGAATTTTTTCGGGATAGTGGAGGATTATGAGTCTCTTTTCGGGAAGGCGCGTGCAAGGGGCGTGGTGTCGATCCTTGTCTTCTACCCGGTATCACTCGGGATACTTAAAACACCCGGGGAAATGAAGGCCGATATAGCCGTGGGCGAGGGCCAATCCCTGGGATTGCCGCTGTCGTTCGGCGGACCGTTCCTCGGCCTCATGGCCGTGGAAAAGAAGTTCGTGCGCAAGATGCCGGGGCGGATTGTGGGAGAGACCGTTGACCGGGACGGCAGGCAGTCCTTCGTGCTTACCCTGCAGGCGCGGGAGCAGCATATCCGCAGGGAGAAGGCCTCCTCGAACATCTGTTCCAACCAGGCCCTCTGCGCCCTCCGCGCGGTGGTGTACCTGGCACTCCTGGGGAAGGATGGCTTCCGGAAGACAGCGCTGATCTGCATGGAACGGGCGGAATACCTGAAAGAGCAATTGCGGTCAGTAAAGGGGGTCAGGATCTGTGAAGGACAGACCTTTAACGAGTTCACGGTCGATCTTCACGTGCCCGCAGCGGATTTCGTCGACCGGATGTTTGCGCGGGGCTTTGCAGCCGGCCTCCCGGCATCGCTGTTTTACAAAGGCATGGATAAACGCCTGGTTATATCCGTTACTGAAAAAAGATCGTTTCAGGAAACGGAAGAATTCGTCGAAGCGGCGCAAAAGGAATTATCATGAAGCATATATTCGAAAAGAGCGTGCCCGGCAGGACCGGCGTTGATCCAGGTGCGGTAAGCGACGGGACGGCGGGGCTGCTGGAGGAACGGTTCAGGAGAAAATCGGACAACAGGCTCCCGGAACTATCCGAGCTTGACGTGATCCGGCATTACATAAAGCTGTCCCAGCTCAATTTTTCCGTTGATACGCATTTCTATCCGCTGGGATCCTGCACCATGAAATACAATCCGAAAGTGAACGAGACGGTTTCCTCCCTGCCCGGTTTCACCGGTGCACATCCCTTTATGGCCTACATCGGGGGGGAGCATGCCCAGGGGTGCCTGGAACTGATCCATAATCTCTCATCTCTCCTGGCGGAGATAACCGGCATGAAGGGAGTCACGACGCAGCCCTACG
Source organism: uncultured Leptospirales bacterium (assembly GCA_964654045.1). Classification (GTDB taxonomy): domain Bacteria; phylum Spirochaetota; class UBA4802; order UBA4802; family UBA5550; genus RBG-16-49-21. Next base: position 8,462 of record CAZZHU010000109.1, on the reverse strand, counting down.
CGGGAGCCCACGGGGAACTTACCGGGATCCTGCTCATGGCGGCCTATCACAGGAGCAGGGGCAAACAGAAGAAGTATGTCATCGTTCCCGACGAGGCCCACGGCACCAATCCCGCCAGCGCCGTCATGGGAGGCTACACGGTCATTTCCATACCCGTGGACAGGGACGGCGGAATGAACGTGGACCTCTTCCGGGAGAAGATGAATGACGACGTGGCCGGCGTGATGCTGACGCTGCCCAATACGCTGGGCGTGTTTCACACGAGGATCTGCGACATCGTGGAAATAGCGAAGAAGCATGACGCCCTCCTGTACAATGACGGCGCGAACCTGAACGCGATCCTGGGCAAGACGAGACCGGGCGATATCGGATTCGACATCGTGCACATGAACCTCCACAAGACGTTCTCGACGCCTCACGGCGGGGGCGGGCCGGGCGCCGGCGTTGTCGCGGTCTCGGAAAAGCTGGTGGATTTCCTGCCGGTGCCTTCTGTTAAAAAAACTCCGGAGGGCTCGTATGAGCTCGATTTCGGCCACAGGAAAAGCATCGGTCCCATTGCTTCTTTCTTCGGGAATTTCTCGGTGCTGGTGCGGGCCTATGCCTACATCATGATGCTGGGGAGGGAGGGGCTGATCGACGTTTCCGAAAAAGCAGTGCTGAACGCCAACTATATACGGGTGAAATTGAAGGATTATTACGACCTGCCCATCGACCGGACCTGCATGCATGAATGCGTGTTCTCTGCCAGGAGGCAGGTCCAGAAGAACGGCGTCCATGCCATCGACATAGCCAAGGCGCTGATCGAGCGGGGCTTCCATCCGCCGACGATATATTTCCCGCTGGTTATCGATGAGGCGCTGATGATCGAACCCACGGAAACCGAATCGAAAGAAACCATTGACGGGTTCATCGACGCGATGATCGAGATTGCAAAGCTTTCCGAATCCGACCCGGAGCGCATCAGGAACGCGCCTAACAACACTCCCGTATCGCGGCCCGATGAAACCAGGGCGGCCAGAGAGCTGAAACTGACATGCAATCTCTGAAAGCGCGGTTCATACCCTGCGCGCCCCGCAGCGGAGCTGAAAACATGGCGATAGATGAATGCATGGTATCGTGGCACCAGCGCACCGGGATTCCTGTATTCAGGGTTTACACGTGGAGCCCCCCGGCGATATCACTGGGAAGATACCAGCAGACCGACTGCCTGGACCTTGAGGCGTGCCGGGCCGACGGCGTGGACATAGTCCGGCGTGTCACCGGCGGCGGAGCCATCTACCATGACAGGGAGCTTACCTATTCCCTGGCATGCGCCGGTGATGACCTGGACAAAAAACCACGGACCGTTTCGGAATCCTTTGAAATAATAAACCGCTTCCTCATTGTTTTTTACCGGTGGATGGGCTTTCGCGCGGTATATTCCAAGGATACCGCGGTGACAACTATGACCGGCCGCCGCGCGGCATTCTGTTTTTCCGGCAATGAGAAATATGACATCATGATCAACGGGAAAAAAATCGGCGGGAATGCCCAGCGCCGGATGGGGAAAGCGGTGCTCCAGCACGGGTCCGTGCCCCTTTACCTTGACAGGGACCGTGTTGCCCGGTATTTTAAAGGGGGAATGGATGGAGGCAGTTTCACATCGCTGGCTGAACTTGCCGGCAGGGAACCGGACCCGGTGATGAAGATCAGGCTCCTCTCCGAGAGCTTTTCGGATTCCACCGGCATGCGATTGTACGAACAGGATATCAGCCCAGATGAAAGGGCGGAAATAGAATTCATCATGAAGAAAAAATACCTGCGCTCCCGGTGGAACCTGGAGGGCAGGGCGGAGGAAGATGAGATCGCCGCGGCCGGCATGGCTTGATAAAAAGATCGATTTCCGCGCAATGCATGACACGGAGCGGCGGCTCCGGAACCTGGACCTCCATACCGTGTGCCACCAGGCGCGGTGCCCCAACATATCCGAGTGCTTTTCGCGCGGCACTGCCACGTTCCTCATCATGGGGGACATCTGTACCAGGGGCTGCTCCTTCTGCGGGGTAAGGCACGGGAAGCCGCTGCCCCCTGACCCGGACGAGGCCGCGCGTGTGGCTGAAGCGGTCCGGAGGATGAAGATACGGCATGCGGTTATCACCTCGGTAACGCGGGACGACCTGCCGGACGGAGGCGCCGGCGCTTTTACTGCAGTCATCGGCGAGCTGAAAAAGCCGGGCGGGCCTGCGTCCATTGAGGTCCTGGTCCCTGATTTCCAGGGCGACGAGGCTTCCATACGCGCCGTTGTGGCCGCCGGGCCGGATATCTTCGGCCATAACCTGGAAACAGTGCCGTCCCTGTATGACTTCCGGGGGAACTGCGACTACGGCCGCAGCCTCACGGTCCTTGAAACGGCTAAGAAATGCTCCCGCGAAATGAAAACCAAATCCGCCCTCATGCTCGGCATGGGCGAAACGGAGGAAGAAGTTAAAGGGGTCATGCACGATCTGCGCGATGCCGGGTGCGATTACCTGAGCATGGGGCAGTACCTCCGGCCGGGCCGGTCCAACAGGCCGGTGAAAGAGTATATTGTGCCGGAGCGGTTTGAGCGTTACAGGGGGGATGCCATTGAAATGGGATTCCTCCATGTTGAAAGCGGCCCCTACGTGAGAAGCTCCTACCTGGCCGACAGGTATCGGGAAGACGCCAAATAATTTGCGCCACCTCTGGCTCCTCTCCCGTAATATCCTCACCCCCTAACCCCCTCTCCATAAAATAGAGAGGGGGAAGGTGAATAATTACTGAGCTCTCTCCTTTAAATGAAGAGAGGCGCTAAACAGGATGTTTTAGTGCCGAACGCAGACAGGATGTCCAAAACGCGTTCGGCACCGCGCCTGAGGCGGGGTGAGGTCAACCAGGGAGAGAGAAAGCTTTGATAGCGGGTATGGTATAAAATAATCGTGGAGTAACACATGCAAGAATATGATCTTGTCATCATCGGTTCCGGTCCAGCAGGATACACGGCGGCATTTGAAGCGGTAAAGCATAAGATGAAAACCGCCGTTATCGAGCGTGACACGACGCGCCTCGGCGGTGTCTGCCTGAGTGAGGGATGCATCCCGCTGAAGGGCCTGCTGAAGTTCTCGGAAACAGTAAAGGATTACCAGTCCATCCGCGATACAGTGATGAAACGCGTTGAGCAGATACGTTCAGGCCTGGCGTCGAGGCTACAAAGCCAGGGCGTTGAAGTCATACAGGGATCGGCGCAATTCGATTCCGCCAGCGAGGTTAAAGTCGACGGCTCGCCGGTCAGGGCAAAGAATTTCATCATAGCCGCCGGCTCATCTCCAAAGAAATTATTTGATCAGCCCGTCGTCCATACATCCGAAAAGATCTTCACTCTCGATAAGGCGCCGGAACGCGTGCTGATAATCGGCGGCGGAGTCGTCGGATGCGAGTACGCTTCGTTTCTGAACAATATCGGCGTAATGGTTGACATTGTCGAGGTAATGGACTCGCTCCTTGCCGGTGAAGACGAGGAGGCGGTGCGCCTCCTGACACGGGAGTTCAAGAAAAAAGGGATCCAGGTCCATGCTAAAACGAAAGTTACGGAAATCGGTATGGACGGTGAAGCCGTTATGGGTAGCGAAAAGGAGATGCGGCAGCGCTACGATCTGATACTAGAGGCGACGGGCCGCAGGCCCAACACGGACGGACTCGGCCTGGATGCGGCCGGTGTCAGGCTCACGGACAAAGGCTTCATCGAGGTCAATGAATCGATGCAGACTTCGTCGGGAAACATCTACGCCGCCGGCGACTGCATAGATACGCCGATGCTGGCCTACACGGCTTACCGGGAAGCTGAAATTGCGGTGCGCCACATGGCCACGGGAGAGAAGGGCGGAATCGACTATGAAACCATGCCCCGCCTTGTTTTCTCGATGCCGCAGGTGGGGAGCGTGGGCCTGTCTGAGAAGAGAGCCGGTGAAAAAAACATCAATTACCGGGTTTACAAGTATTTCTTCAGGGCCCTGGGCAAGGCTGTCATGGAAGGGAAAGATGCCGGGTATGTGAAAATGGTCTCCGACGAGGACCGGGGAACGATTGTTGGCGCCGTGGCGGTCGGAGACCATATAGCCGACATTATGAACCAGCTGACCCTGATCGTTACAAGCAGGGTAACAATTTCAAAGATACAGGAGTGCATGTTTGTGCATCCCACCTATTCGGAAATTATACTGGAAGCGCTCCAGTACGGGAAGCAATAAAGAGGTTGTCTCAGAACTCCCCCCAACCCCCCAGAGGGGGGCTTTTCAGGTTAGTTCTTACCACCTGAGTACCCCTCCGTGGGACACAGGTGGGTCTTGAAATATTTAATTGGCTATAAACGTCCGAAAAAAGACCTTCAAGAGATTGAATGTTCCTTTAATCCGATCGCCGATTTTCCTGCCGTAGAGAACATACGCCACTCCCTTGATGCCTTCATAGATGCTCCTGCTGACGGGATGCCACCAGAAATTTTTCCTCGCGAAGGGGAGCAGTTCATTGACCAGGACCTGGGGCTGTGTCATTTCGTCAAAGCCGATATCGCCGTGGGTCCTGCCGATGCTCGACTGCTTGAAGCCGCCCCAGGGCGTTTCGGCCAGCCCGTGGCTCATGAGATGATCATTGACGGTGACGGCTCCCGCCTGTATGCGGCGGGCGATCTTCAATGCCCTGGATCGGTTTTTGGACCAGACCGAACCGGTGAGACCCAGGTACGAGTCGTTGGAGAGATCCACCGCCTCGTCGATGCTGTCCACAGCCATGATGCCCATCACCGGCCCGAAGGTCTCATCCTTCATAACCAGCATGTCATGGTTCACGTCAACCAGGACCGTGCAGGGAAGGAATTGTCCCTTGAGGTTTTTCGGAGCTTTTGATCGGGCGTATATTTTCGCGCCTTTTTTTAATGCGTCAGCTATGTGGGCCTGGACCGTATCCATCTGTCTCCGCGTCGTCATCGCGCCGATATCCATGTTGTGGTCAGCGTCATATCCGATCCTGAGCGCTTCAACTTCCCTTTTCAGCAGTAATAAAAATTTGTCGTAGACCTTTCTTTCGACATAGATGCGTTCCACTCCGCCGCACGACTGCCCCGCGTTCTGGCAGCCTGCCCATACCGCTCCTGCTGCAGCGCGCTTGAGGTCGGCATCAGCGCACACTATCATGGGGTCATTGCCGCCCAGTTCCAGGGAGACCGGGGTGAGGGTCTCGGCGGATTTTTTCATCAGGTACTTGCCGATCTTTACGGAACCGGTGAAGAAAAGCTTGTCTATGCCCGCATCCAGAAATGCGTCTCCCGCGATACTGCCGGGCATGTTTATATATTTGAAAATACCGCGCGGAAGTCCCGCTGCTTCAATGCATCTTTGCAGCATGTGACCGACGACCTGTGTTTCCGACGCTGCTTTGAAAATTACCGCGTTACCGGCCAGGAGGGCCATGATTATTTCGGAAAAGGGAATCGCAAAGGGATAGTTCCAGGGCGATATGATGCCGACGACTCCAAAGGGAACCCGGACTATTGTGCTCCGTTTGTTGATGAACATGATATTGCCCATGGAGAGATTTCTGTCCTTTAAGAATTTCTTCGCGTTTTTGCAGTAATACGTTACTGACATGGTTGAGGTTAAAACCTCTGTTGCCAGTGCGTCAATCCGCGTTTTGCCGTTGTCGCGGGAAATTAATTCCGCCATATCATCTAGATTGTCCATTATGTAGTTGCGTATCTTTATAATATGCCGAGCACGCTTCTTGACCGGTAATGCGCCCCAGGCAGGCTGGGCCAGTCTCGCGCTTAAAACAGCGTTACTCAATTCCTCCATGGTATTCACGGGATAATCGGTTATTATTTCACCTGTTCCCGGATTTACGCAGATTGTACTATCAACAGTCTGACCGGCTTGTATTTTTATTAAACCTGTTTTGTTTAATGATTGAAGATACATTTTTATCCTCCCGGAGTTGTTTTTGCAATTATTGGAAACCTTGAGTATTGGTTAATTTGGATTCAATGAGATAGGTGTTGTTATCTATTCAAATGAGAATTTAAATCCAATTTTTTCTGTATTTTTCCATCTAAAAATATTGCAAAAAAATATCTTAAAATTACTAAAAATCATAAAAAATAACAAAATATCTTTAATTATCTTAGATCGATTATCGATACTCGATAAATTGTCAAGACTTTATTACTGTCCAGGATATAAAAAATGGTTTTATAATATGAAATATTTCAGAAATATGTACCTTCACGAATTGTATACATTGAAAAAAGTGAGGAATTTCTTAGATGGGTGCATTTAAATCAAAAAATCTGGCCTATGAAATTGCTGATATACTCAGTGAGAGAATAATACGGATGGAAATAAAGCCGGGAGAAAGGATACTTGAGGCAAAAATAGCTAAAGAATTCACCGTAAGCCAGAGTACTATCCGGGAAGCCCTTCGTGTCATGGAACAAAGCGGCCTGGTGGAGATTAACCAGCGAAGGGGCACCTATGTGACCCGGTTGACCATCAAAGATATTGAAATATTGTATGATCTGATCACGGATCTTTATGAGCTTTTAATAACTAAGGCGATGGAGAATAAGTCAACCGCCAATGTTCAGAAGATTATTGAAGTGATCAAAAGTATTGAAAACGCTTCGGAAAAAAACGATGTTGATGCTTATTTCACCAGCATATTCGATCTGGCTATTGTTGCCCTTGAGGCGGTAAGCAGTCCGCTTTTAAAGAAAGTGATCACTGATTCTTGGCCGAATAAGCGCAGGGTCGAGTACATGACCCTGAAATTGAGAAAGCATGAATTAAAAAATAACTTGAAATATTTTAAATTACTCGAGAAATATATGATTGAATCCAACCTGGAAAAGATGGTCAAGACCATCAGGGAATACACCCAGAACGAAAAAAAGATAGCCATCGGCAATTACGAAAGATTAATTACCAGGCAAAACTGATCGGACAGAGGAGGTGGCGAATGAATCTGCAAGAAGCGGTCCTGAATCTTTTCCCCGAACAGAAGGACATCCCGGCGGAATTCACCCCGGCTTTCCCGATCATTCAGAAGGAATTCCTGGTCAACGGCGAGATCAAAACCTGGAATGGCGAAATGCAGGACGTGTATTCCCCGGTGTGCCTGAAAACCGATACGGGGATCGAGCAGCAGCTGATCGGCCGGTATCCCACCCTCACGGAAAAGGAATCCCTAGAAGCGCTGGAGGCGGCATTCGCTGCCTACGACAACGGGAAAGGCGAGTGGCCCACGATGCCGGTGGAAGAGAGGATCAGGCACGTCGAGAAGATGGCCTTTCTCATGAAAGAGAAGCGGACGGAAATAGTCAACCTGCTGATGTGGGAGATCGGAAAATCCTACAATGACAGCGCCAAGGAATTCGACCGCACCATTGAATACATGGCCGACACCATCAACGCTCTGAAAGACCTTGACCGCGCCGGCTCCCGCTTTGAGATAAAAGAAGGGATCATCGGCCAGATCCGCCGGGCGCCCCTGGGCGTCGTTCTCTGCATGGGTCCCTTCAATTATCCCTTAAACGAGACTTTTGCCACCCTGATCCCGGCGCTGATCATGGGGAATACCATACTGTTCAAGCCGCCAAAGATCGGCGTGCTCCTGCACCGGCCGCTGCTGCAGGCATTCAAGGACGCATTCCCGAAAGGAGTGGTGAACACGGTCTACGGCGACGGTGCGAAGATCATCGGTCCGATGATGGCTACCGGCAAAATCGACGTCCTGGCCTTCATCGGCTCCAGCCGGGTCGCGGACATCATCAAGAAGCAGCATCCCAAGCCGCACCGGCTGCGGTGCGTACTGGGCCTCGACGCCAAGAACGCCGGCATCATTTTAAAGGACGCGGATATCGTCCAGACGGTCAAGGAGTGCGTCCTCGGGTCATTGTCGTACAACGGGCAGCGGTGCACGGCGCTGAAGATCCTCTATGTTCATAAAGACATCGCCGATGAATTCCTCAGGCAGTTCAGCGCGGCCATTGCCGCCCTCAGGCCGGGGATGCCCTGGGACAAGGATGTCAACCTGACGCCACTGCCGGAAGCCAACAAGACGCGGTACATGACGGATTATATCGGGGACGCGAAAAAGTACGGCGCGAAGGTCGTGAATGAATGCGGCGGAACGGTGAATAATACCTTCATGTTCCCCGCGGTCCTCTACCCGGTAAATGATAAGATGAAGGTTTATCGCGAGGAGCAGTTCGGCCCCGTCATACCCGTCGTTCCCTTTGCGAATATAGAAGAACCGATGAACTATGTGATCAATTCGAATTTCGGGCAGCAGGTTTCGATTTTCGGAAAGGACCCGGGAACAATCGCCACACTGATCGACACCTTGGTGAACCAGGTGTGCCGCGTGAATATCAACAGCCAGTGCCAGCGGGGACCCGATTCCTTCCCCTTTACCGG
>CAZZHU010000108.1:12677-14900 GCA_964654045.1 uncultured Leptospirales bacterium | reverse complement strand
CGGCCACGTCGATGCTCGCCCAGGCGAACGCCAAGTCGCAGACGGTGCTCGAATTACTGAAGTAAGTTTAAGCCAGCATTGCAGACCCATTCAAACGCCGGGCAGGAAGTCCGGCGTTTTTTATTTGATCTCACCCCTTGCACTATTTTAACCTCATCCCCCGGCCCCTTCTCCTTGCGAAGGAGAAGGGGAGCAGTTCTACATTTCTTATGACAGTAACCCTCTCCTTATCAAGGAGAGGGTGCGCGGAGCGCGGGTGAGGTCTGAATATGGGAGAGGGAGCAGGGGCGTGAGGGCATAAGGGCGTGCGGAGCGCCGGGGAGGCCTCCCCCTTGCAATTTTAAATCCTGTACCCCACATTGGCGAGAACGAGAAACTTGTTCGATTCGCTTCCCCGCATCAGGGTGATTTCAACGGGGCCGATGATGGAGTTGTAGCTGAGGGTGACGCCGTATCCGTACTTGAGGTCGTTTTTCAGGCGCTGCCGTATCGGGATGATATAGCTGTAATACTGTTCATACACGGTATTGTGCTCCTTGAAGAGGTTCCCGAATTTGTCCTTGATCCTGCCGACATTTCCTCTCAATATCAGGAAGAAATCCTTGTAGAATTCTATCTGGAACCCGATATCCCCGACCAGCACATTTTTGCCGTATATCTGCATGAAATTCAGGCCCGTAAAAGGGAAACAACCCGTGGTATAGGTGTTAAGACCGCCTATATAGTTTTCATATATAAAGGGGATGGTACGCCGGTAGATACCCCAGGCTCCATCGGTGATATCATACGAAACGTAGTACGGTTCTTTTGCCATGATGAAGGCTCCGGTGAGCCCCAGGTACATGGTGAAGCGCCGGTGAAAAGGTATGTATGCCTTCATCTTCGCCGTGTATTTGAAAAAGTTGTAATAGGCGGCGGTGTTCTTGACCATGCGGAGCATGTCGGTACAATACTTAACTTCACCGTAGAACTGGAAGCCGGACCGGGGATAAAAGGTCTTATCCAGGTTGTCGTACGTCAGGTAGGCGTAGAAATTCAGGCTTTCTATGTCCCGCTTTGCCGGGTCATTGGGAGCTATCCGGGCCATGATATTGGTGAAGTCTTTCTGCACGCCGACGCCGAGGGCGATATCCTGTAAAATTATTGCCTGGGCGATGATGTCAGGACCGTAGTTGTGATACTTGAAGCTTGACTCGATTTCGCCCGTTTTATAGGTGTAGATGGCATACTGGTCGTAATGGAATTTAACGCCGAACCCGACGCCGGGCTTCCGGAGCCCCGAATGAATGAAATACGAAAGAACCACGCCGGGGTACTGACTCAGCCGCGCGTCGATCGATATTTTCGATCCCTTCCCCGCCAGGTTGCGGAGGGTCATGTTCAGCAGCACGGCCGCGCTCATGTCGGAATCGTAGCTCAGACCGACCTTGAGAAATATTCCGGACATCTCGATAACGCGGATGATAAGGGTTGAGCCGTCTCCCTCTCCGGGCTCAATCTCATAGGTGACCCGCTGGAAAAACCCGCTGGCGTAGACGCGGTCCACTGCCTCGACCAGCCGGTCGCCGGTTACCATGGCCGGCGGGTTGATGTTGAGCTTGCCCAGCACCAGGTTGCGCGATGCGTGGTTGAGCCCCCTGATGTCGATCCTGGTGATCTTCAGCTTTTGCGAGACCTTGATGTTCGTGAGGTCGAGCTTCTTCAGCAGCTTGAGGGGGAAAACCGGCGCCTTCATCTCCTCGGGGAACCTGTTCTGCTGTTCCACCAGCATTTCCAGCTCCGGGATTATGAGACGGGCGGCGTCCTCCCCGACCGCGATCAGCTCCGTGCCTTTGTTGAAATCGCTTGAGCTGTACCCCGTGATGTTCGGCATGATAAGAACGTCTGAGAGGTTCCGCTCTTTCTGCGTGGATTGATACCCGAGAAAGCTGATGGACTGGTCCATGATCTGGATGACCGATGATATTTCTTCTTTCTTGTAAAGAGGCGCGCCCACGTCCACGGCAATAACGATGTCGGCGCCCATTTTCCGCGCATCCGATACCGGGAGGTTCCTGATAACGCCGCCGTCAACCAGGAGGTGGCCGTCGATTTCGATGGGCGTGAATACTGTCGGGATGGCCATGCTGGCGCGCATTGCTTCCGACAGTGAGCCTTTCTTGAGCACATGGGCCTTCCCCGTCACGATGTCGGTACCGATGCAGCGGAAGGGTATGGGAAGCC
>CAZZHU010000108.1:0-12667 GCA_964654045.1 uncultured Leptospirales bacterium | reverse complement strand
GCTGGGACATCATGGTGGTGAGACGCTGTCCCCGCTTGAACCCGGTGGGCAGCATGATGCCCTTCTTTGCTATCTGGAACGAGGTGATGTACTTGTCATGGTCCCCCTTTTCCTCGATGGAGGTGCTTCTGCGCGATACCTCGTCTGCAAGCATCGCGTCCCAGTCCATGTTCAGGACCAGCTGCTCCAGCATGTCTGCCGAGTATCCGGAAGCGTAGAGCCCGCCCACGATGCTCCCCATGCTGGTGCCGGTAATATAGTCTATCTGGAGCCCGGTCTTTTCGATGATCTTGAGCACGCCGACATGGGCAATGCCCTTGGCGCCGCCGCCGGACAGGACCAGGGCGATTTTGGGCCGCTTTGTGTAGTTGCGGAAAAGCCTGTTCTTGTCGATCTGTGCCGACGCGGCAGTCTCGAAATGCTGCAGGAGCGCGAGGAGGAGCGGGATCACCGCTATGTATGTTATGAATTTTTTACGCATCGGCCCGACCACTGTCATCTTAGGTTTATCGGATATATACTGTTGAAGTATAGATGGATGCCGCGATTTGTCGATAATTATTTTTATAACCCCTTGTCACCGGCTTTCAGACTATACCAGCGCTCTGCTCATGCCGACCATTATAACCTCATCCCCCGGCCCCTTCTCCTTGAAAAGGAGAAGGAGGAGTTAAAATTTTGTCATTAATACGAAACCTCTCTCCATTTTATGGAGAGGGTGCGCGGAGCGCGGGTGAGGTCCCAAAAGATCAAGGGAGATTAGGAATGAGGTGGCAATGGACAGGGGATTCTTGGGCGATCTTACCCCGTGAAATTCACCGACGGGAAGAGGATTGAGGGGGCCAGAACCGCGCCGACGCGTTCCCGCTCGGCGCTGAGGGCGAACTCTCCCGCAAGAAGCGTGAAAAGGTTGCCCGATATCATGCAGTCTTTGACGCGCCCGGTGATTTTCCCGCCCTCGATGAGATATGCAAGGTCCAGGCCGGCCGAAAAATCGCCGGTTAGGGTGTTCGATTGTCCCAGGCCGATGAACTGTTCCACGAGGATGCCCCGGGTGACAGTTCCGATAATGCGGTCGCGCGCTTCCGGCCCCGGTTCGATCGTGATATTGCTGAAAGCGGGATACGGGAGCGATGAATAGCCCCGGGCGCCGTTACCTCCGGGTGAGAGATTCATTTTCTGCGCGTGTTTCAGGTCGGTGATGAATGTCCCTATCGTACCCCGGTCCACGAGGCTCTTGCTTACGGCGGTGACGCCCTCATCGTCAAAGGGGTAGCTGTAGGGTGAGCCTGGCAGTCCGGGGTCGTCGCGCACCGTCAGGGAGGCGTTGAAGATCCTCTCGCCCCGCTTGTCCCCGAAGGGGGACACCCCTTTCCAGACCGACTTTGCGTTCAGACCGGCGGTCATGATGCCGATAACACGGGCGAAGGCCCGCGGCGAGAGCAGCACCGGCACCCTGCCGCTGGAGATTTTTTTCGTCGTCAGGGCCGCCTCGATTTTCCGCAGTATGCCTGACCGAAGCTCCGCGTGCGGGGCGGGGGCGAGGAACGCGGCGCTTTCCCCCACATCGATCCTGGCGCCGTCATCAAGGATCAGGGTCGCCCCGATCGACGCGCCGTAGTGGCTGCTGCGGAAGGAGCAGTCGAGCCCGCTGGAATTGACGAGCCGCATGGAACCGGTGGACCTGGCCACGGAGATATCCACGGTCGCGGAGGGAAATGCCGCGAGGATCAGGGCAATGGTTTCCTCCGCGGCCTCGATTTCACGGCCGGGATCGAAGCCGTCGATGGATGCGTCATAGGGCTCGAAAGCCTTTTCAGCCGCCGCGGGGAGATCGAAATCCTCCCGGTCGCCCCAGGCCGAGAGCGCCAGGGCGCGGTCGGCCGTTTCTTGCAGCCGGGCAGTGTCGTTGGTGTAGGAAAATCCCGTCTTCCCGTCCACGTTTACCCGGACGCCAAAGCCGCTGTTATGGCGCTCGGTGACCGAGTGGAGCCGGTTGTTCGCGAAGGAGATGGGGATGCCGGCGCCCCTGACCTCGATGATGTCGAACCAGCGCGCCTTTCCGGAGAGCCGGTCCCGTATCCGTTCGATCACTGGGCGCCTCCTATCAGAACGTCCCTGATAAGGAGGTGGGGGCCGCCGAAGGATACCGGCAGCGGGCTCTGGCCGCCCTTGCCGCAGCCCCCCAGGCCGCCGTACATGCGCAGATCGTTCCCGATCATGGCAATGTTGCGCAGGGTGGTGAACACGTTGCCGGATAACACGATATCCTTGTACATCTTTCCGATTTTTCCATTTTTAATCTCGTATCCGTAGGCGGACGTAAAGGTGAACATCTCGAGGTTTGTTTCACCGCCGAGCATGCCGGCCGCGTACACGCCGTCGCCCGCGGCATCCAGGATCGACTCGCGGCTGTGCGACCCGTTCTCGATGTAGGTGTTGGTCATGCGGACGATAGGCTGCTTCATGACGCTGATGGCCCGGCCGTTGCCGGTCGTCTCCTCATCCATCTTTTCCGCAGTTTCGCGGGAGTGGAGCCTTCCGCTCAGGAGTCCGTTCCTGATGAGATGGGTCCCGGTCGGGACAATCCCTTCGTCGTCAAAGGGTATATAGCCTGAAAATTCCGGCAGGTTCCCGCTGTCTATGACGGTGAGCTCCGGGGGGCCGAATTCTTTCCCGATGACCATCATCTTGCGGAGCCGCTCGTTCTCATGGACGAAGTCAGCTTCCGAGAGGTGCCCGAAAGCCTCGTGGATGAAAACGCCGGCGAGCTTCTGGTCCGTGACGACGCGGTAGGTCCCGCCGGGGACCGATTCCGCCGCGAGCAGGTCAACGGCGGTTTTTACCACTTCGCCGGCCAGCGCGTCGCGCCTCTCGGCGATTTCGTATCCGCCGTAACCGGACACCGATTCGCCGTAGGGCTGTATGACCGATCCGTCCCGCGCGATCGAGGAGAGCTGGACGCCGCAGTAGTTCCGGTCATAGGTTATTTCCGATCCTTCCGAATTGAGGTACACGTAGAAGGCGGCGGCATCGCGGTACACGGCGCGGGTAGTCTGGATTTTAGGCGAGGATGTAAGTATCCTGTTATAGGCGCTGATGAGTTCGAATTTTTCTTCCAGGGGGACCAGGGCGAAATCTTTCGCCACGGGCGTGGCGAAATGCCTGCATACGGCTCCGGAGCGGCGGATTTTCGTCTTCTCCCTCACGACAAGGGACGAGGAAATGTCCACTCCGCGCCTGAAATGCCGTTCAATGTCAGCCAGGTCGTTGAAGGAGATAAATCCCCAGGCGCCGTTGTTGAGCACCCTGACCGACCCCCCGATGGTGTCTCCGGAGGAAAACGTTTCCACCTGTTCCCCGGAAAGCATGATGGAAGTCCCCGTGGCCGCGGACAGGCGTATTTCCGCGTATTCGCACGGGCAGGCCGAGAGGAGCGACCTCGCCCGGGAGATGGCGATGTCCATGCCCTCACGCATCATGAGACTGGCTGGAATAATCGTCCAGGCCCTGCTGGATCACCTTTTTTGTCCTGTCCATGAGCTCTCCGATGTTGCTTTCACTGTATCCGGCGATGTCGATGGGTTTGTGTATTACCATTGTTGCGTTGCCGGGAAAGAGCCCGATGGTATTGGTCGGTAGAATTTTCCTGGTCCCAATAATGGTAACCGGGAGAATCGGCAGCCCCAGGTCAAGGGCGAACTTGAAGGCGCCTTTCTTGAAGTCAAGGATCTGGCCGGTGTTTCTTGTCCCTTCCGGGAAAAATACAACCGATGTCCCGTCTTTTATCTTGGCCTTGGCGGCATTTATCGTTTCAATGGCTGCCTGATGATTGGACCGGTCGATGTAGATATGTCCCGCCTTGTAGCAGTAATAGCCGAGGATGGGGACCTTCCGAAGCTCCATCTTCATGACCCAGCGGAAGTCGACCGGGAGCCAGCCATAGATGACAAAGATATCGTACTGACTCTCATGGTTCGCAACGACCACATAGGACTGGTTCCGGTCAATATTCTCCTCGCCGGAAACCTTCACGAACATCGGCGTGATGAAACTGTTGAAGCGCGCCCATACGACGCCCGCTATCTGAATTGATCGTTCGCTCGCAGTGAAAAGAAATATAAAGATAACGATGAAATCCAGGGTGATGAACATCCCCAGGAGCGGGAAAAAAACCAGGTATTTATATACTTGATACAGGTTGTACAGTATCTTGTTGTCTCTCATTTTTTCACCTGTCGCAAATTTAAGGTAATGGTTCATATTTTATATATTTATTTGCAATCGGATTCTGTTTTGACCTTTTCCTTAGTAAAGGAATATGATTACAGGTTACGTCATAAAAAGAAATTACCTCCCGATTAAGAAATGGGATTATTTGGTGTTATATTCTATTGTCAAGTAATAATTACTCTTTATTAATCTCTGAATTTTCATGAAACAGCCGTCTTATATGATTTAATCATAAGAAATTTAGCAATAATATGATTATTAAAATAGATATAGACAAATAATTATTTATTTATATAAATAAATAAATTTTTTTGGATAAAAATTCTAAATTCTGTCGATTATAAAAATAGATAAAATCCAAGGATGGAGGTACATGAAATGGATGTCTCTTTAATAACCAACACACCATATTCAATACCGCGACCTGTCGATATTGCCGCTACGTATCCGGGTAAACTCATAGGTGAAGCAAAACCGGAAGCGACCACCGGGCTCCCCGGGGAAGACAGTATGGGAGAACAAGTGCGTGAACAGGTGATGATGAACTTGCAGGAAGTTCAGAATTTTCTGTACATGATTATCGGATCCAAGCTGAGAATCGAATCAGATCCCAGCACGCCTGGATCAACTGTAAACACCTGCGCGTAATTCCACTATGGCCGGGCGATCGGAGATGATCAATCTTTCGGACGCGGTCTGCAGCCCCTGGTGATATGCCTGCGAATGTTACAAGGGGCTGTTGCTTGTAAAGCCTGCCTGATAGTATCGATAAATCCCCAATTTTCCGGAATCATGAATATTCTCCCGGCATAATAATTCAGCCTGATTAATGCCATTTTCAGTGAAAAATTAATCCTTAATGCACATAATAAAAAAAATGGATAATAATGAAAAATTGTTGACCCCTTATCAGATATTATTGTTTCATACACATTGTCGCCATTAATGACATATATTAAATTTTATATTTAATTACTTATTGGTGGATAATTATCAATTCCGGTTGATCTTCTTTATCAATAGGAATTACAGCAAGAGATAGATGTTTTTCGGCTTATATACCAATGAAAATTTCCCGCTCCGGTTTTTTAAAATGAGTTTATTTGTATCTAAAGAGGATTCCGATTTAATTCGATAAAATAAACATGATTATAATAAATACATTTTAAGAAAGAAATAAACTATGAGCAGGGAATTACAGGAAAAAGCTGAACGAATCATCCGGGAATTGAAGGATTCACTTATTCCCATAAAAGAAGAGCTGGAAACATTGAAAAGCAGTACTGATGAAAAAAACACAAGGACTTTAAGGTAATTGTGAGGGAGCGGGCATGCCACCAAAAGGAGAAAGAAGGAAACAGCAGATCGTTGATACCGCCAAGCAGATGTTCATAGAAAAGGGGTTCCAGAGTACCCACATAGGGCAGGTATGCGAGAAACTGGACATCGCACGGGGCACGGTGTATCAGTACTTCCGAAATAAAAAAGAGATCCTGTACGCCATACTGGAGGATGTCCTTGAGAATATCGGGGATATATTCGATCCGGATGACTTTAATGAGTTCTTCAGCAGTAACCCGAACACCGAGTCGATACTGGAATTCATCAACAAGCGCCTGATGTCGTGCATCAGCGTTCTCCTGAACGAGCCCATCGTCATCAAGCTCATATACAAGGAAATCGTCGGCGTCGATGAGGACGTCAACGAGGAGGTCAACAAGGCCGTGGCGTCCATCACCAAGCACGTCGCCCGCGAGGTTGAAGACCTGACCGCCAGGGGCGTGTACAAGCCGTCGCTGGATCCTAAAATAACGGCAATGATGATCGTCGGCGGCGTCATGCTGGTCGTGCAGGAATTTGACCGGTCGAAACAGAATGTGCTCGACCAGAATCTCATTTCGATCATTGCAAAGAATTATCTGTATGGTGTTTTAAAATAAGGGCGCCGCGCCGGACGCAGGCAAGGATTTCCGGATGATCGACCCCGATCCATCGGCAAGGGTCCGTGGCAGTGAGAAAAGTTCAGGCGCATCATTCAATGACCCGGTATATCCGGGTTTTTAATTTATTGACAAAAACAGGAGCCTGTTTCCTGTACTTCTACGATTGAAGCTGTGGGACATGAACTTGAAAAATAAATTATTACTGACATCCTTTCTCTCCGTTATGGTCGCCGGGTCACCGGGATTGTTTGCGCCGGTGCCGGCAGGCGGCCTCTTCGCCGCGGATAAAAGCTCCCCCCGGGAAATATGCAGTCTTGTCAACCGCATCCTTGACGAGACAGATGAATCGAAGAAGCAGGAACTGGTCAGGAAATTGCGCGCGTACGCTCCCGTCGAGGTCGGCACGTGCTGGCTCGAGCAGCTGGATGACGCCGTGCGGGTGAGCACCACGGTGCGGGTCATCGACAACATGTCGGAGTTTAACGACCGCCGCTTCGTGCTCCCCCTGGCGAACCATCTCGTCAGCACGCATTATTCGGTGCGCAAAAGCGCCGCGCGGGCGCTGAAAAAAGTGGGTGATGACCGGCTCTTCCCGGTTATCCTGAAGATGGTGAACAGCTCGACTCCCGTGCACCGCATCTATTTTATCGAGGCAATGAATTATCTCTTTGACCGGCGTTTTTACCCTTCGCTGACCAGCCTGCTCCGCGACGAGAACAAGTCGATACGGATTTATGTTCTGAACTGCCTCAAGGAAAACAGGATCACCGAGTCCCTCGGCCTGATCCGGGGCGCCGCCATGAGCGATAAAAATGACGAGGTGCGGATCGCCGCCATCGAGGCGATCGGAGCCATGCGCGACGGCAACGGCCTGAGCGTTCTTCATGTGACGATGAACGATAAAAACCGTGACGTGCGCTGCGAGAGTGTCAGGGCGATAAACCGCATCGGCTCCCTGGCCTCCGTGAACCCGCTGTCGCTGCGGCTCCTGTCGGAAGATGATAATGAAATCAAGGATATGATGATCGAGGCCCTCTCATCGATGAAACGGGTGGGCGATATCAGGGGCCTGGAAAAAATCGTCACCGCGGACTCCAACCTGGGCCTCAGGATCAAGTCGGCCTATGTGCTCGGCTTTTCCGGAAGCCAGCAGGCGTTCTCGTCACTGCAGCAGGCCCTGAAGGACGGCGATTACCGCGTCCGGGCCGAGGCGTGCAATTCCATAGGAAATTTCCGCAACCGCCAGGCCCTGGCAGTCCTTTTTGAGGTCCTGGACAGGAACGAGCAGGTGTATGTCAAGTCCGCGGCCCTTTACGCCATACGGCGCATCAATGAAAAAAGCTCACTGCTGGGACTCTTCGACCTGTTCACCAGGGAGAAGGATCCGATCTTCAAAGAAATGCTCCAGGACGCAATCCGGGATTATATCAAGCGCTACATCTGACAGAGGACGCTCGCCCATGGCAATGTCTGAAGGGGAAATAGGCCAGCTCATTGAAAAACTGAAGAAGCGGTATTCGGAGTATTCAAAGAAAAACGCCACCTGGTTCAATGTCGAGGCCTTTAACGACCGTCTCATCATGGCCTACCGGAACCGGATGAACATGGAAGCCTTCATCCTCGCTGAAATCTCCAATTTCGAAAAGATCAAGGATAAGTACGACAAAAAAAAGAACGAGAAGTCCTTTTCCGAACAGGTGGACAGGATCATCGACGAAATAACCGCCCGCATGAAAAAATACCCGGCCATACAGTTCCACCCGAAGGCGGGCCTGGAAATCACGCATTTCTACGGGGCATTGGTCGAGTTCGAGCTCCATTATTTCCCGGTGCTCTTTGTCGTGGCGGAGGACAAGCCGCTAAAAGACAGGCTCATCGCCTTTGAAGGGGAGTTGAACAACCTCGCCGCGCCCCGCGGGAAGCTGCCGGCAAAGCGGATCGAGGACCACCTGATGAAGCTCCGCCTGAGGAACTCCCGGGAGCTCGAGATCGAGCGCGACAAAAATGAATACCTCAAGGAATCGGCATTTCTGCTTCATGATATCATGGATTTCTGCGACGGTTGTATCGAGGCGAGGAACCCGGAGTGGGAGAATCCCCTGCGCATGAACAGGCTTTTCGTCGAGGACAGGCGTAAAAAGGCAATTTCCGCGCTTTTCACCGGCCTGACCGGGTATGGCGCCATCATGAAGGTGCGTGATTACGCGGGGGAGATCATAGATGATTTCCGCCTCACCGCGTTTCGGCGGCAGCAGTGATGGAACAGGCGGTCCGACGATGCTCGCGCGACTGACGCTGGAAGAGTTCTCGGGCAGATATGCCTCCAACGAGCAGAGGAAAAGATTGTTCGAGCTTTTTGTCGAAGAGCTGAAATCGATCAGGTCCCAGTGCAGCAGCCTCCGGATCCTGGTCTTCGGGAGTTATATTACCAATAAGAGTGTTCCCCGGGACATTGATGTTTTGATATCATTAATACCCAGCGAGGATTGCATGTATG
This sequence comes from uncultured Leptospirales bacterium, assembly GCA_964654045.1. GTDB lineage: Bacteria > Spirochaetota > UBA4802 > UBA4802 > UBA5550 > RBG-16-49-21. The sequence continues at coordinate 3,994 of CAZZHU010000108.1, read as the reverse complement.
CCCTCTGGACCGGGGGCCTCCGCCGCGAGCACCCTGACAAGGTGGATGTCCATTATTACAAAACACAGCTGTACATGAAGGACGCCGATGGCCTGCTGGAGCATTTTAACGCCAATCCGAAGAACGAATTGCAGGGCATTGCCATACACGATGCCGTTGAAATAATTGATATTTAAATGACACCGCAACGAGCCGGCAGGCATGTTAAGAGATATGGCGGCGGAAGGGATCAGGGCTCTCGTGGAGTGCCAGTGGGCGGTATCCCCCAAGAAACTCGTACTATAACCATATCACTTTTATGAAGACGCTCCCGTGAATGGAGGCTGAATGTCCGCTTCAGGTCAGAGCTTGAATTTGAAATTTATTATTCGCGGATGTACAAGCCTCTCAAAATCCTTGAATTTCATTTTAATCAGTTCGGTATGGGTGCCGGCGTTAAAGAAAATTTCCTCGTCCTTGGTCAGGTCGTCCGAGATGATCTCTTCAATACCATAGAGGTTCCCGAAGGGAGGCTCGGCGCCCATTTCACAATCACTGAACGTGCCGACAAACTCGTTTTCCGCGGCCAGTTCGACATCCTGCGTTTCATACAGGGCCTTCAGCAGTGACAGGTTCACTTTCTGATTGGCCGTCATCACCACCATTACGAGCTTCCCCTTGATTTTCACCATCACCGGTTTTGCCATTTCATAGCCGTGAACGTGGGCCATGTGCGCGGTTTGAGTTGACGAATAGGCGATGGGATGGCGGATGACCTCGTACTCGACATGATTGTCCTTTAAATAGTCTTTTATTCTGTCTCCTCTCATGGTGTTCCCTCCCAGTGTTAAAAGTAAATTAACCTACCTGTAATTTATTTTATATATATACCGGAGTCAAAATTAATTACCGGTATTCCACATCTAAATTTGAAATGAAATGCTTCTATAATTATTATATGAATACCGGATGGTATCCCGGTCAGCATAATACAGGAGGCGGGTTATGGATGAAAAAGCGTCTTTTTCCGTTCTGGAGAAGGAATTCATGCATGTCATGAGGAGCGGAATCAGTAATTCTGAAGATAAGATTGACCTGGAAAATCATTTTTCAAATATTATGAAGTGTTTCATGAAGCGGGTTTTTGAAAATGAACAGGTCCCGGCTGAAATCGATGATAATGATGTCATTTTCAGCCCCGGGGCCAGGAATTATTACACTATCAGCGGTAAGCTGAAACAGATGCGGGAATTCAAAAATCTCTGGGTGGGGACCGATCTCCCCAGTGTTATCAGCAGGTTTGCTGAATCGACCCATAAAAAATACCTTCACCTGGATAAACATCGGGAAAAAACAAGGTTTAAAATCAGGCATTGATTACCCCATTCATTTTATACCGTTTAAGCACGGTTGGGCTGTTTCCCTGTGCCCGCCGGGGGTGTTCAAAAACAATCCCCACCCCGCAAAAAAGGGTTTATATATAGAAGGCGCGATTACATAACCGCGCTTCGTAAAATATACCCGGGGGATTAAGGGCATTCTTCGACAAATCACGCAGTATTTTAATAAAATAAAATGGAACCTTTATCCATATACCAGGGTCATACGTTCAAAATCCGAATAAAACCAGTATTACAAATAAGAGGAGGAACAATGCAACAGGGTAAAAAAATGTTAGTAACAGCGGCAATACTGATGCTGTGCGCCCAGCCGATGCTTTTCGCTCAGGGCGGCGGGAAAAAGGGGCACGAGGGAAAGAAGGCCGGTAAAAAGCAGATGATGATGGAGCACCGCGGCCATTTTTTCGGTGATCCCGGCCGCATGAAGAAGGAGCTCAATCTTACCGATGAACAGGTGACTAAAATTGCGAATATCAACAAGGAACATCGCAAGAAAATGCTTGATTACAAGGAAAAACTTGCGCCTAAAAAAATCCAGTTGAAAAAACTGCTCCTTGAAGATACCGTTGACATGGGTAAGGTCAGATCGCTCCTCGGAGAGATCGGCGACCTGAGGGTCGAGCTCCAGGCGCTGAGGATAGAGCACAGGCTTAATATCGAGAAGGTGCTCACACCGGACCAGAGGGCCAAGATGCGGCAGCACCGCATGCACATGATGAAGAAGGGCAAGGGTATGGACCGTAATTGCCCGATGCGGGAAAAAGGTCGCGGCGGGCCCGGCCCGGAAATGTAAGCATTGAGGGAATACCCGCTTGAGGATGGGTTATAGAGCCAGATGACTGAAACTGAATTTGCGGCCATTGTGGGAAGAACCAAGAAAGTCGTACTGTCGGCGGTGCGAAAGCACCTGGCGGTACGATTTTCTTTTGCCATTGACGACGTGGTGCAGGAAACCTACCTGCGGGGATACCGCCACCTTGCCGGCGGCAGGTTCCGGGAAGAATCGTCGATCGAGTCATGGCTGTACGCCATAGCGCGGAACGAATCGTTCCGGATGAATAAAAGGATGTCACGCGAGGAGGAAAAAGCCGAGAAGGCAGCCGACCGGCAGGAGTTCTCGATGAATGGAGCATATGTAAGCGAGGAATCCATAACCTTGGACCTGCTCCTGGACCGATTGCCGGAGAAATACAGGGATGTTATGGCGCTGAAGGCCCAGGGTGTATCCGAGAAGGATATAGCCCGGCAGCTCAACATCACGACCGGCACGGTGAAATCGCGTTTTTCCCGCGGCAAGGAGATGCTGCAGAGACTTTCCGGGGAGGTGGTATGATGGAACCGGCGAACAATGAACAATTTTTTAACGATAGAATCGACGCGAGGCTGAAGAGCGCGGAGTGGGACCTGGGCGTGGCCCGTCACGTGTTCAGGCGCCGCAGGAAAAAACAGTATATTTTCGGTGTCTCCGGTTCGCTCGGGTCCATGGCGGCGGCGGTGCTGGTCGCCTTGTTCCTGACCGCCGCTCCGGAATCAACGCGCTACGGAGAGGAGATGAACAGGCTTGTCAACGCGCAGGTCGACGGGACCTGGAAACAGGTTTTTGCCGGAAGAACGGCGGCGAATAGCAATACGGCGGTCTTTACTGAAGCGCAGTTCGACGATAGCATTGACACCATGATCGATGAGACTCTCGAACAAAGGTTATGACCGGTGCCGCTCCCATTGTTCCCGGGTGAGATTCATTTCCAGGCCGGTCCACGTTTCAGCTGTGCCATCAATGATATACGATGAGTCAATTCTCCCCTGCCCTCCGGAGAGGGTACGGTTGAAGGGGCTGTGAGAGATTCATTAATTATCTAAGAAATTGCGCCCTCTTCAGAAGAGGCCGAGGCGACACAATGAATGTTATCTGAACCATTGTGGGAGAAGAAATGAGTAATTTCAACACAAAAAGCGCTGGACAGAGGGTTAAAAATTTGGTCCATTTCATCGAAGTTATAAACATATCATTTCTTTCGGTTCTTCTTTGAGCAGAATAATTAATAAGACAATCCGTTTCATTTAAATCATGAGTTCTATTGATTAATTCAGTAGTGTTGCCTGGATTGAATAGTAAATTAGTAATATCATTTTGATTCATATACCCACCAAATATATAGTTAAATTCTGCAATGGCACACAACGTTCCCGGAGTGAGCGACGTTTTACCGTAGCGTAGCGGAGGCAAAATGTGGCGAAGCACGAGGTGCGCAGCGACGAAGCGCTTACCCCGTATTGTGAGTAGTTGGTGTCGATTATATTATAAAATTATTTTTAGAGCACCAGTCTTTTATTGAATCATATTCAGAATCTTTAATAATATTTGTATGCGTTTCGTTTGGAAATAAACCCTCATCTATTTCATATTTATATTTATTAATTGTATCCTCAATAATATTTCGGATGTTGATATAGTCCGGTGAATGTTTAAATATTCGTTTATTCATTCCTAATAAATCATATATTATTAATACTTGCCCGTCACAATGTTTGCCTGCGCCAATACCTATAGTTGGCATAATAATATTTTCTGTTATTATTTTTGAAATTTTACCTGGTATTTTTTCTAAAATTAT
>CAZZHU010000107.1:0-15157 GCA_964654045.1 uncultured Leptospirales bacterium | reverse complement strand
AATAAGGGGCCATGAGACATAATGTTTTGCCCACCCTGTCCCCCTGAGGGGGCACGAAAGAATGTATTATGAAATCAGTTGTATATGTCAAAAACAAGGTTGCTTCGCTCGCAATGAAAGGCTATAAGAAGTATAGTAAGGTTGATTGGCGGATGCCCCCTGCGGGGGGCAGGGGGATATTCAGAATAGGTAATGATATAGTACAATGATACGGATACTGCCACACGAAAAAGTCGATATCCTTTCCAAGTACAAGGATATCATTGAAGAGCTGGAGCTCATAAAGTACACCGGCAAGGTTGAGCGCGTGGTGGGCCTTACCATCGAATCGATCGGTCCCGACGTTGAGTACGGCGAGCTTTGCAAGATCCGTCTGGAGCGGGGTGGATACCTCTTTGCGGAGGTCGTGGGATTCAATAAGAACCGTGTCATCCTCATGCCCGTCGGCGACATGAAGGGAATCGTGCCCGGGGCCGACGTCATCGCGGCCGGCACCGCCCTCATGGTGCCCGTTGGAGAGGAACTCCTGGGCAGGGTCATCTCGGGTGTAGGCGTTCCGCTGGACGGGAAGGGCGAGATCTACACGAAAAAGAGGTATCCCGTCACCAGCGAACCGATCAATCCCCTCGAGCGCACGGTCATTGACCGGCCGCTGTCCGTCGGGATCAGGGCCATCGACGGCCTGAACACCGTGGGGAGGGGTCAGCGAATAGGTATCTTCTCCGGTTCCGGCGTTGGCAAATCGACGCTTATCGCCATGATATCGCGCTACACCGACGCCGACGTGAACGTGGTCGCCCTCATCGGTGAGCGCGGCCGCGAGGTAAAGGACTTTGTCGAGAAGGAGCTCGGGCCCGAGGGCCTGCGCAAGTCGGTCGTGGTGGTGGCGACATCCAACCAGCCGGCCATGCTGCGCATCAGGGGCGCCTACCTGGCCCATGCCATAGCGGAATATTTCCGGGACCAGGGAAAACATGTCAACCTGCTGATGGATTCCATCACCCGGTTCAGCATGGCCCAGCGCGAGGTGGGCATCGCGGCCGGCGAGCCTTCGTCGATGCGGGGATATCCCCCGTCGACCTTCTCGCTGATGGCCAAGATAATGGAGCGGGCCGGGACCATCGCGACCGGCGGCAGCATCACCGGTTTTTACTCGGTCCTGGTCGAGGCCGACGACATGAACGAGCCGATTGCCGACCACGCGCGGAGCATCCTGGACGGCCACATCGTGCTGGAGCGCCGGCTGGCGCACAAGGGGCACTATCCGGCCATCGACGTGCTCCAGTCGATATCGCGGTGCATGAAGGACGTGGTGACGCCCGAGCACAATGCGGCGGCCAGCAAGTTCCGGGAGCTCCTGGCCGCGTACACCGAGCATGAGGACGAGATCAGCCTCGGCGCCTACGCGCGGGGATCGGTCCCGGCTGTCGACAGGGCGCTTGAGATGATGGAACAGATGAACGCGTTCCTCCGCCAGGGGATCTATGAAAGGGATAATCTTGAAGCGATCAAGAGAAGATTAATAGATATGTTCGCGGAGCGCAGGGCGCCGGTGAGGCCTGACATCATTACAAGAACGCCGGCTTTTGCCAGGATTGTGAGGTGAAAGACCTCACCCCCCCCTTCCGATCATACTTTGTTTGCCCCCCAACCCCCCGGAGGGGGGCAAAAGAGTAAAAGGGTGATAAGTCCCCCTCCGGGGGATTTAGGGGGCGTTAGAAGTGACAGGGGTATGAGGAGAGTTCTGATAGGCGCGGATTTTAATCCTCGTATGAAAGGAGATGCAGCAAATGAAAAAATTCAAATTCAAGCTCCAGACGCTCCTTGATATACGTGAAGCCAGGGAGCGGGAGATACAGTACGAGCTGGCGCGTATCATAAGCATCCAGAACAGGGAGCGTGAAAAGCAGGCTGACCTGCGGCGGCGCATCGATGAGCAGAAGTCGTTCTTCGGGGACAAGCTGAAGCGCGGGGCCTATTCAGCGAACGAGGCAATCCTGTTCGAGCGTTTTGTCGATGTATCCCTGCGCGCAATCGAAACGGCGGAAGAGCGGATCAGGAGCATGGAGCCCCAGGTGCAGGAGGTCAGGACCCGGCTGGTGGAAGCGTCGCGAGCCCGGAAGGTCGTGGAAAAACTCAAGGACCGCAAGCGTGAGCAGCACGCGTACGAGGTGAACCGGGAGCTTAACAAGGAAAACGATGAGACGAACCAGAAGATATACGCGATGAGAAAAAAAGAGACAGCGTAGGACTGCCATGATAGACAATATGTACACGGTGATGAAGCGCATCAACGAGATAAAGGGCCGTTTCGGCCTGAACCGCAGCCACGCGGCTGAGCAGAACGGCGGACAACGGACCTACCGGGAATACCAGGACAGGGCCGTCACCGCCGGTAATGCCGGCAGGAACGCTGGAGAGGAAAGCGGCATTGCCGGCATCAAGGGGAATACCGTCGAGGAAATCCGGAAGCTCGCCGATCACTACGCGGCGAAAAACCATGTGCCGCCGGCGCTGGTCAAGGCGGTCATCGAGGCGGAGTCCAACTACAATCCCCGCGCGGTATCGCCGAAAGGGGCAAAGGGCCTCATGCAGCTCATGCCGTCGGTCATAAAAGACCTGGGCGTCGAGAATCCATTTGATCCCGGCGAGAACATCGGCGCCGGCGTATCGTTATTGAAAGATCTTCTCCGCGAATACGGCGGGGACTATACGAAGGCCCTGGCGGCGTATAATGCCGGCAGGCGCGCGGTGAATGAAAAAGGCGGGATACCCGATTATCCGGAGACCCGCGAATACGTTAAGAAAGTGATAGACTCGTATGTGAAGAATAGCGAGTAAAATGCGGTAAGGTGCCGGATCGGCTGACGGGAGGGAACAGATGACTAATATATCGAACAGGGCGAAAATAATATACCTGGTGATGCTGATTGTTTTCATATCGGCTTTCGGCGTTTTCTGGATGGATTACATCGGGCTTTTTAACATATCCGGTTACATCAACCAGTTCAAGGGAGAGCCGTCATTGGTGACGGAAGCAAACGACGATGAACCGTCACTTGTCGAGCGGGAGGAATTCGAAAAGGAAAAGCAGAAGCACACGGAACGGATAGAAGACCTTGACAAGCGCGAGGCCCTCATCGCCGAGAAGGAAAAGGACATGGATTCCCAGAAAGAGAAAATCGACGAGTTGAGGAAGGGCATAGACCTGGAAAAAAAGAAACTTGAACAGGAGAAGAACCGTTATTCCGGTTACAAGAAGAACGTAAAAGTCCTGGCGAATAAAATGATCAACATGCCTCCGGAGAGTTCGGTGGATATCATGCTCAACTGGGAGGACCCGCTTATCATCGACGTGCTCAGACAGATAGACGCCGACGCCCAGGATGTCGGGCGGACCAGCATCACACCCTACATCATCCAGCTGATGTCCGCAAAAAAAGCGGAGCGGGCGAGCCGCATCATGTACCTGATGACCCAGATTTGATCCAGCCGGCTGAATTAATCCCTTTATGATAATACCGGAACGAGACTTCTGACGGCGCGGTTTCTGCGCCGCGCCTGATACAGGGGCCGTATCGTGGATCTGCCGCGCACTCCTTGGCGGTATTATATTTGGAAATTATAACTTGACATCCTGTTAACACATGTTCTTATTATATTCAGAGTGGAGGCCGCCGGCCCGGGCGTGAATAACCGCACTCCTGGCGGATGCCTTCATGGGAGGGAGTATAGCATTAATTAATCACGGGTAGTGGAATGAGTGATAAAGAAGATCGCAGGGATAAAGAGCGGGAACTGGGGAGTTTCGATTTAAATATCATCAATATTATGACCCATCTGTACAGAAGCGGAGCTGTTGAAGATGAAGTCATGGAAACACTCCGGAAGTTGAATTTTGAATACCATACCCTCCTTGACAAGAACAGCATCCTCGAAGAAAAAGTCAACATTGACTGGAAGACCAATCTTCTCAAATACCGTGACGATTATCTTACCATGATAATAAAATCCGCATCGCGGACCCTGGATATCGTACCGAGTGACAAGTACAAGATAACCTATATACGCTTTGACATAGATAATTTTTCGAAGCTCAATAACCGGTTTGGCCATGACAAGGGTGATATCGTCCTGATCGACCTGGCGGATATACTGAAAAGCAATTCGCGTCCCACGGATTATCTGATACGCTTCGGGGGTGAGGAATTCGACGTGATGCTTCCTTCGACCGACCTGAAGGGCGGTGTGACATACCTGGACAAGATGTATAAGAACTTCCAGGACCTGAAATATACCTTTGACAATACCGATCTCGCGGTCACCGTCAGCGCCGGTATCGCCGTTTTTTCCATGGATTTCGGCGTGCTGAAACGCATTAAAACCGATACCACCAAGAATGAGTATCTGAAACTGCAGAAGGCTGCCGATGACGCTCTCTATGACGCGAAGTTTTCAGGCAAGAACCAGTATAAGATTTTTAACGATAAAATAGACTACAAGGATATCCGCTCCAGGTATGCCGAGATAAGCAGCCGCGCCTAGTCGCCCGTGTCTGCCGCTGCTGCCGAAAAATCATCAATCAATCTGAGTATTTCCCTCCTGCCGTCGCCGTTTTTTGCCGAGCTCAGGAAAAGTGAATCGCGTGAAATGCCCAGGGTTTCGCTGATCTGGCGGACTCGCTGCCCGCGCTGGTTCCGGGACAGTTTGTCGCATTTAGTCAGGGTTATGGCTGCCGGCACCTTCTGTTGTGCCAGGAGGGAAAGGATTTCAAGCTCAAAGTCGTCCGGCGTCCGCCTGATGTCGATTAATAAAAAAGCCAGCTTCAGGTTCGGGCGCGTGGAAATGTACTTCCTGATGAGGGGGAGAAAGGCCTTCTTCATCTCCAGGGGGACCCTGGCGTATCCGAAACCGGGCAGGTCGGCGATGGAAACGGCGCCGTTGAGGAGAAAGAAGTTTACTGTCTTCGTGACCCCCGGCTTCGAGCCGGTCTTCACCAGGTCCTTTTTTTTCATCAGCATGTTTATGAGGGATGATTTACCCACGTTTGACCGTCCCAGGAAGGCAAACTCGGGGTGGTGATACCCGGGGAACTGCGACGGAGCGCTGCAGCTTTTAAGGAAATGGACATCCTGGATTTTCATTGAACGATTTCCTTTTCCATTATAATGGCGTCCGTGTTGTCATAATAATTAAGGCGGCGTCCGGTCTCCGTGAAGCCATAGTCGCGATAAAACGCCCGGGCAACGGTGTTCCGAACGCTCACCTCGAGAAAGAATTTTACCGGCCGATGCTTCGCGGACGCGTCGGCTATGATATGGTCCAGCAGCCGGGTGCCCATGCCGCGGAGACGGCGCTTCGTGCTGATGCCTATGTCATTCAGCTGGATCTCGTCGGCGACGATCCACGCGACGGCGAAGCCGATAATGATACCTTCTTCTTCTATCACATAGAAACGGGAAAACGTAAGGCCCAGCTCATCGGCAAACTGCCGCCTGTTCCACCTGGCGTGACCTTCAAGCTCAATCGCATATACGGCATCAATATCGGCTTCCGTGGCTTTTCTGATTATATGATTCATTATGCTGATTATAATCATGCTCGGGATTTGATGATTTGGGAGCGAGCGCCTTTGTCATTGCGAGCGAAGCGAAGCGATCGTACCGATGTTTGCAAAATGTACAAGAAGAATTCACGAATTTCATGAATATCTGGATTGTAAGGGTAAGATTGCTTCGTCGCTTTGCTCCTCGCAATGACAAGTTTAAACTGTCTGCCAATTAAATTCTATCCTGATCGCCCCCTCCGGGGGACGCGGGGTGATTGGAATATTGTTGTAGTTTGGCGATATTGTTTGTACCTTACTTGTCCTTCGCCACCGGGTCGCGTTTTTCGAGAAACGCTGAAACGCCTTCCCGCTTGTTGTCCGTTTCGCACAGTGTGCCGAAGGAATCACGCTCCATCTTGAGGGCGGCGCTGAAATCCATGGCGACACCCCTTCTGATGACATCCATGGCGATCTTTATGGCCGGTCTCCCGCGGAGGGCGATAACCGACGCAAGCTTATTGGCCTCGTTCACGGCTTCGCCCTTCGGCACGCACCGGTTTACAAGGCCGTATTCCGCCGCCTGTTTGCCGCTTATGAAATTTCCGGAGAGGATCAGCTCGTAGGCCCTGCCGGTCCCGAAGAGCCGGGGTGAGCGCTGCGTGCCGCCGAAGCCGGGGATAATGCCGAGCTTTATCTCGGGGAGCCCCATCTGCGCCGTTTCATCCACGAGCCGGATATGGCAGGCCAGCGCCACCTCGGTGCCGCCGCCCAGGGCATAGCCGTTGATGGCGGCGATAAAGGGCTTGTCGGCGTTCTCGATAATGTTCAGCAGGTCCTGTCCCTGCTTCACCCAGTCGCTTCCCGCCTGCTGCGTGTTAAGGCCGGTGAATTCGCTGATATCGGCCCCGGCGATGAAGGCCTTCCCTTCACCGGTGAATACGACGACGCGGACCGCGTCATCCTTGAGGGCTTTTTCAACGGCCTCACGAATGTCCCTGATCACCGGCGTGCTGAGCGCGTTCATCGGCGGTTTGTTTATGATCATCAGGGCAACGCCCTGCCCGTCCACGGTATAACTGCATGTTGACATGATTGGCTCCTTTCACTTGTAATATGGTATTCATCGCCGCTGCGGGAGATGAACAAAGAGTTTTTTAATGCTGAAAAGTGTTTGAGCATCAGCCTTATTTGTAAACAACTTTTTGATGCGGATAAAGGTCTCACCCCCCCGTCCCCCGGTGGGGGCGTTTAATGATGTACGTGCAGATATTCAAATCTTGCACTTGAATATAAACTATTATAATCTCAAGGATGAAGTATTTCCTTCGTGCCCCCTCCGGGGAACAAGGGGGTATCATGAATCCGGATCGGAATGACAATGCCGTCTAGAATTGTGGCTCCTCTCCCGAAGGGCCGTGGAAGTATTTAACCAGGAGGATCTGGTTCCCTTTTTCGTTGAAGGTCATCAGGTCGAAAGTGTTTCGCGCAATTATAAGGCCGCGGCCGTGCATGAGCAGTTCCCGGTTCACGTTGTCCGGCGACAGTGCCATGTAACTCCGGTGGTCGAAGCCTTTTCCTTCATCGGTTATGCGGTACGCGACCATCGCCGGCGAAAGGGAATACTCGATTTTTATTTTTTTCCCGGAATAGAGCGGGTTGTTCTGGCGTTCGCGCACGAATTGAAGGTATGTATGGCCGGCAACGGCCCCGGATTTATCGCTGAATTGTATGTCCAGATTGCCGTGTTCTATGGCATTGATCAGCACCTCCATGAGGGCGATTCTGACTGACTGCATGACGGCCGGGTCCAGGTGTTTGCCCAGGTTTTTGACGAGGCGCTGGCTGAGAAGCTCGGCGTGGCTGAAACTATTGTCAGTAAAGAATACCTGCCGCTCGGTGTCCATGAGGTTGAGAATGATGTCATCGGTCACCGGGGATGCCGTTCCGAAAATGCCTGCCTTCCCGTCGGATTCAACATAATCGAGTTTGACCGACAGGGTGACCGGCTCACTCCCGTATTTAGGCCTGAAGTCAGTCCTGAACGTTATGGTATCCTTGTTCTTCTTCAGGCCAGACAGGTACTCTTCGAATATGGTGCGGTACATGTCGCTGTCTTTATCCATCTTCCTGTTGATAAAATCGAGGATGCCGGTATTGAGGACTTCCGACGGCTCATACCCGAGATGCTTTTTTATCGCCATGTTAATGGTCGCGAAACGGTAGTTCTCATCCAGGTTGAAAATGATATCATTGGAGCTTTCGAGGAGGTGGATATATTTTTTCTGCGTTTCCTCGATCTGGAGCCTCATCGCGTTGATCCGATCGGCAAGGCCGAGGGAAAGAAGGATCACCATGGCCACCCAGCCGGCCTGCATGCTGTAATTGGTTATGAAAGTTTCCGGGATGAGGCCGTAGGTTTTCAGGATATAGAGTATCACGCCGAGCATGAGTATGCTTACCGCCGTCAGGAATGACCGCGCCTCCCGCGACTTCTTCACGAAGGTGAGGACCAGAAGGATGTAAATACTGTAGAACATGCTCACGAGGGTAACGAAAGTCGTCGAGATTATGCTGATGCGGTAATTCTTAATGATGAGCGTAGACAGGCCGGTGGCCAGGCCCATGATGACGAGTGCCTTGAGCACGATGTCGGATCGCGGCATCTGTCTCTGTAATCCCACGTAGTACCTGCCGAATAACAGGAAAAACGCGTAGGTAAATCCTATCATTACCGGGTTGTTGTTCTTTTCCCACCATGGATTGTCAGGCCAGAGGTGCTGGTATGATGTGCCGGTAAGCCCCATGACGAGGAAAAGCATGGCGGCTATGGACAGTATATAGTACAGGTAGCCGATATCCTTCACGGAAAAAAACAGGATAAGATGGTACAGGAGCATGACGAGCAGGATTCCGTAAAACATCCAGAGAAAGGCTGATTCCTGGTCATCCTTGAGCTTGAATATGGCAGGCGCGTACAGGTCGAGATCAATTATGAGGGTGCTTTCCGTCCGGAATCTCAGGTAGCATGTTACCTCCTGGTCGGGTTTCAGCCGAATGGGGAAAACAAACGTCCGGTAATTCAACGGCCTCTGCGGGAAGCGGTAACTGTGGCCCGTCCTGACGCTCGTGACGACCTTCCCGTCATCGATATGGCAGTCAATATAACTGATCAGGGGGTAGTTCTGGTTCAGGTAGGATGTGACCTCGCCGGCGGTGTTGTTTTTTACCCTGAGCCGCACCCAGTATGCCGATGAGGTGAAACCGAAACCGAGCGAATCCCTGTCTGACCGTATCCATCGCAAGGGGGGGGCGTTTCTGTCGTGCCGGGAGCTGTTCCGGATGTCATCGATGGTCAGGGTCCCGGCCGGATCGATGAGGTATTCGAGACGGGGTCCCAGCGGGATATTTCTGAAGTCTTTGTCAATAGCAATGGACCCGGCCAATGCGCTGGTTGAAACAAAAAGCAACAGGATGAGTGCTGAAAGTTTCATGCCGGGAAAACCAGTCTGCATGATGCGATCTCCAGTTATGCGGCCGCCTTATCGGGACGGCAATGGTTCCTCTATAGTACAGTTCTCATTTGGCATATTGTCAATGATAAAAAAGGGCTTGGGACCTGCTCCATGTATTCGAAGAGAGCTATGCCCCAGCTTGCGAAGGCGGCGATATACCAGGCGATATTGTTCAGATTTTTCAGGTGGGAATACCACGCGAAAGTCATGAAGATGTTGGAAATGGTAAGAAGGATCATGGTTTTCGCGATTATGGGCGTTGTGCGCTCCAGAACAAGGTTTATAGGGTGAAAGAATTATCGGTAGTGAAAAAAACAAGGAAAATTTTTTAAATTATTAATGACAGGCAACCTGGAATCGTGAATAGTTTTTGCGGAAGCAAACCGCCATGAATAAAGAAGGATCATTTTTCCATAAATATGTTCTCCGCCTTAACCGGGATGAGCTGATCTTTGACCTGCTCCTGGTCGCGTACTCGGAATTCTTCCTGTATAAATTCGTTACCGGGGGGAAGTGGTTCGTGCAGGTCCTCAGCATGGAAACGCTCCTCGTTGCCGGCATCTTTATCGATTTCTTCATCATCTGGTATCTCGGCCTGGTCCTCCGGGAATACCTGGGCTATTACAAAAAAGCATATATCATCCTGCTGTACGGCATCGCGGCGCTCTGGATCGTCATCGCCCTCCACCTCGGCGTCATCATGAACGTCTTCGACATTTTCGGCAGGCATGATATCATTGTCATGTCCGTGTTCGGGTACCTCCTGGTCATGATGGGTATCGGCGGCGGCATCGTCTTTGCCGGAACGGAAGTGCAGCGGGGCAGGGGAAAGCCCGTTGCGGCGGTCCGCCTGAGGGCGTTGAGGATACTGGTGCCCTTCGGCATGTGGGCCATGAACATCTACCTGGTATATCATCTGCTCGAAGCCGTGTATATGAAGAGCTTCCTTGCCGGCATTCCCCTCTGGCTTCTCGTAACCTTCCTCGAGTTTTATATTTTCTGGATCTTTGAAAAGCGCGCGCGGAAGAGCGCTCCGGCCGAAATCCGTCCTTCGAGGGGCGACAGGATTTTCAGGAAATACATTTTCCCCGTACTGGTGGTCACCCTTCTCTGCCTGTGGGACGAGATATTCCTCTGGGGGAGGATCACCAGGGCCCTCAGCCGCGGGGAAACGCTTTCCGCGGCCGGCACCATCGCCTATCTCATCCTGGCGGGGATTGTGCCGATGCGCGTCATCCTGATCTTCCAGCCGCCCCTTAACCTGGTCAACCTCGCCCTCGGCGCCGGGAGCATGACGTATTTCCTCTATTCCGTGGCGATGCTCCTGGAGAGCGTGTTCGGGTAAAAAGGCTGAAACAATAATAACTTGAAAAAAGAAGTGGTACGGTATCATTGGCCCGGGAAGAGGCGCTGCATGTCTGATGAAACATACTACCGGCTCAGAGACATTCTTGATTCCATGCCCCACGGGTTTCCTTCTTCCAGTGATGGTCTTGAGATCAGGATACTGAAAAAAATATTTACCGAGGAAGAGGCCGCGGTAACGTCCCGGATGAAATTAAAATTCGAGACGGCCGAAGCCATGGCGGCGCGGACCGGCCTCGATCCCGAATATCTGAAAGAAATACTTCCCCGGATGGCTGACCGGGGCCAGATATTCGGAGTTACCGCGGGCGGTATCCCCATATACAGGCTGGCCCCGTTTGTTTTCGGCATCTACGAATGGCAGCTTCACCGTCTCGACAGGGAGCTTGTGGAGATGGTGAGGGAATACTTCAGCCGCGATTTCGGCAAGGAATTTTACAGGCATAAGCCCTCGCTCCTCAGGGTCGTGCCGATTGAAAAAAATATACCTCCCGGCACTGAAGTTAAGCCGTATGAAAGCCTTACCGCGATGATTGAGAAGGCGGGGTCATGGGCCGTGGGTGAATGCGTATGCAAAAAGGAAAAAAGAATACTCGGGGAGGGATGCGATAACCCCCTTGAAGTCTGCCTGGCCATCGCGCCGATGGAGCATATATTCGACGATCACTTCTGGGGAAGGGCCATTACGAAGGAGGAGTCGCTCGAAATCCTCAGGACGGCGGACGAGGCAGGCCTTGTCCATCTGACCTCAAATACCAGGGGCGGCAATCTGTTCATCTGCAACTGCTGCGGGTGCTGCTGCAGCATTCTGCGCGGCATCAATGACCTGGGCCAGTTGAACTGCGTGGCGCGATCCCCTTACATGCCGGAGGTGGACCCGTCCCGCTGCACTGCCTGCGGAACCTGCCGGGAACGCTGCCAGGTGAGGGCAATAGACATTGGCCCTGTCGCGGCCGTGAACGACCGGTGCATAGGCTGCGGCCTCTGCGTGAACAAATGCCCGGCGGGAGCGATGAGGATGCGGCGCAGGGATGAAAATGATATCGAGTTCATCCCCCGGGACGAGCGTGACTGGATGAGGAAGCGCGCCGCCTCGCGCGGCCGGGACGATTACAAGTCGCTGTTGAAATGAGCCCGGCACCCCGCGAAAAAAATGGTTGCGTTAAAACATAACAGTGTTATGTTTGACCGGTAATCCTTATACCAACCAGAGAGGTGAACCATGGCAGATGACGTTTATTACCGGCTCAGGGATATGCTCGATAAAATGCCTAACGGCTACCCGGCCACCAGCGACGGGCTCGAGATAAAAATACTCAAAAAGATTTATACCGCGGAAGAGGCGGAAGTCGCCACGAAGATGCTGATGAAATTCGAGACGGCCGAAGCCATGGCGGCGAGGACCGGGCTGGACGCGGACTACCTTGCAACGATGCTCCCCAAAATGGCGAACCAGGGGCAGATTTTCGGCGTCACCATCGGCGGCGCGAAGATATACAAGCTTCCCCCCTTCGTATTCGGAATATACGAGTGGCAGGTGTACCGGCTCGACAGGGAACTGGTGGGAATGGTTGAGGAATACTTCCGGCGCGATTTCGGTAACATTTTCTACAGCCAGAGCCCGGCGCTGCTGAAGGTCGTGCCGATAGAAAAGGAGATACCCGCCGGTTCGGTCATCGAGCCCTATGAGAGCGTCACCAGCCTTGTCGAGAATGCCAGGTCGTGGGCCGTCG
Source organism: uncultured Leptospirales bacterium (assembly GCA_964654045.1). Lineage (GTDB taxonomy): Bacteria > Spirochaetota > UBA4802 > UBA4802 > UBA5550 > RBG-16-49-21. The sequence continues at coordinate 2,999 of CAZZHU010000107.1, read as the reverse complement.
GCGACTGCATCTGCAAAAAAGAAAAGATGATCCTCGGCGAGAAGTGCGACAATCCCATGGAAGTCTGCATGGCCCTCTCTCCGATAGAGAACATGTTCAACGACTATTTCTGGGGCAGGCCCATTACCAAGGAGGAGGCCTACGCCGTTTTGAAAAAGGCTGAAGACGCCGGCCTGGTTCACATGACCTCCAATACCAGGGAGGGCCACATCTATATCTGCAACTGCTGCGGCTGCTGCTGCGGAATTCTCCGCGGCCTGAACGAGCTGGGGCTGGATACGGCCGTGGCGAGGTCCAATTTCCGGGCCGTCGTTGACACGGAACTATGCACGGCCTGCGGCGCCTGCCTTGACCGGTGCCAGGTGAAAGGCGTGATCGAGGTCGCTGACACCGCCATGATCAGTCCGCGGTGCATCGGGTGCGGCCTCTGCGTCTCCTCCTGTCCCGTGGAAGCGATAACAATGGCAAGAAAAGAGGACGCCGATATCGAATATGTGCCGATAGATGAAAAAGAGTGGAACAGGAAGCGCGCGGAGTTCCGTGGAAGGGACGATTACAAGGACCTTTTGAAATAATACAGCGGGGGCTTTTCAGACAGCCCCCAACAGGATATGCATATGCGTTTAAAGAAACTGGTCAAGGCTTTACAGGCCAGGGGAACCCTTCCCTATCTCATAACCGATCTGGTGAACATACGGTACCTCACCGGCTTTGCCGGCAGTTACGCGACCCTGGTCGTCGGCCACGGACGCTCCTATTTTATATCCGATTCGCGGTACGAGGAGTACGCCCGTTCGATCATGCCGAAACCGGTCGAGTTCGTTCTCCAGAAAAATGATTTCCTTGATACCCTGAAATCGGTCCTCAAGAAAATCGGCGTCAGGGAACTCTACCTGGAGGAGCACTCGACGCCCTTTTCCGTGTATCGCAACATGAAGCGGAACCTGAAAGGAGTGAAACTCCAGCCTGGCGGAGACGAGGTGAACAGCATCCGCATGATAAAAGACGCGGATGAACTCACCATGCTCAGGCAGGCGGCCAAGATAACCGACGCCTGCGTGGACCACCTGAAAAAGATCATCAGGCCCGGCGACGGTGAATGGGACATCGCGGTGGAGATCGAGCATTTCTACCGCAAGCACGGGTGCCGGAAGAGCTCCTTCGATTGCATCATCGCCTCGGGACCCGGCTCATCGATGCCGCATTACACGACCTCACTGGACAAAAAGGTCCGGGCGGGCGAGGTTATCCTCATTGACATGGGGTGCGAGTACCAGGGCTACAATTCAGACTTGACAAGAACAATGTTCGTTTCTAGCATTGATCCCGCCCTTGAGCGGATATACGGCGTTGTCCGGCAGGCCCAGGACGCGGCTGTTAACGCGGTTCGGCCCGGTATCACCACCGGGAAGCTTGACGCGGTGGCGCGGGACATCATTACCGAAGCCGGCTTCGGCGACCGGTTCGGTCATTCCCTCGGTCACGGGATCGGCATGGAAGTGCATGAACTGCCGGCCATCAAGATAGGAGACCTCAAGCTGAAAAAGAACATGGCCATAACGATCGAGCCGGGCATCTACGTCCCGGGCGTCGGCGGTGTCCGTATTGAGGACATGGTCGTGGTCACCGCGAAAGGACATGAGGTTTTGACAAAATCATCGAAAGACATCATTGTGATAGGATAGAAGAACATGATATCAGTAAACGATCTCAGACGCGGACACGTCATAATAATCGACAAAGAGCTGTTTTCCGTAATCGAGCAGCAGCACCACAAGCCCGGCAAGGGCGGCGCCATCGTCAGGGTCAAGATGCGCAACGTCAAGAAAGGTAATGTCATGGACCGGACCTATAATGCCGGGGTCATGATTGAAGACGTTCGGCTTGAGAAGCGGCCAATGCAATACCTCTACCGTGAAGGAGACTCGGTGGTCTTCATGGATACCGAGACCTACGACCAGGAGCACATCCCCGCGGATGCCATTGGCGACGCGCTGCAGTTCATGAAGGAAGAGGATGTGGTCCAGATCGCCATGTACGAGGGCGAGCCGGTCACCATAGAGCCGCCGGCGTCGGTGGTGCTCAAGGTAACCTACGCGGAGCCGGGACTCCGCGGCGACACGGCAACCAACGTGAAGAAACCGGTAAAAGTCGAGACCGGCGCCGAGGTCAGGGTTCCCCTTTTCGTCAACGAGGGTGATTACATAAAAATCAACACCGAGACCGGTGAATACATTGAGCGGGTGAAGATCTAGGATGGATTTCTTCGACCAGATAGCCTCATGGATACGGGAGAATCCCGGCAAGACCGTCGGCGCCGCCGCCGGTCTTATCGTGGGGATACTCCTGTTTACCGCCGGGTGGTGGAAGACTCTCATAATTCTCATCCTGGTCCTCATCGGCTATGTCATCGGCAAGTCCCGCGATGAAAACGTCTCGATCATCGACATGATTACCGGCTTATTCAGGCGAAATCGTGATTGACGGACAGGCCGCCATATCCCCATACTAAATCGTGGACTCGGCAAAAGTAAATTTCCGCCTCATCAGGGACGCCTACCGCTCCCTCAACAGGAAAAAGTTTCAGGAAGCCATACTGATACTGGAGAAGGTGCTTTCCTCCGGCGCGGGGGACATCTACGTGCTCCTCCTTCTCTCCGTTGCCTATCTCCATACCGACCAGTTCGGGAAGCTCGCCCGGTTTATCACGAAGATGAAGGATATGAACCGCTCCTACATGCCGCTCATCCAGCTCGAGGCGTTTTTAAAGCTGAAATCGGCCGCCGCCAGTGATGAAGCCCTGAAAGTGTATATCGATCTCATGGCGAAATATCCGGCGGATGCCCATATACACCGGGGCCGCGGCCTCATCAGCGAGGCCGGGGACTTCCCTGATTTCCAGAAAAACGCGCGCCTGCAGGATTTCGTCAGTATCCCCACCCCGCCGCGGAGCCTGAAAAAAACAGCCAGAAAAACAGTCTATGTCGGCATGCTGGAGA
>CAZZHU010000106.1:12415-15180 GCA_964654045.1 uncultured Leptospirales bacterium | reverse complement strand
CACCATATAATATCCAACGCCTCGTGCACTACCAACTGCCTGGCGCCGGTGGTCAAGGTCATCCATGATAATTTTGGCATCCTGAAAGGCCACATGACCACGATCCACTCTTACACCAATGACCAGCGGCTGCTGGACCTCCCCCATGATGACCTGAGAAGGGCGCGGGCCGCGGCGCTTTCCATGATCCCGACCACGACCGGAGCGGCCAAGGCGGTGGCCCTGGTCATGCCGGAGCTCAAGGGCAAGCTGGACGGCGCGGCCATCCGCGTTCCCACCCCCAATGTGTCGGTGGTTGATTTCGTGGCTGTCGTGAAAGAAAACACGACCGTGGAAAAGGTAAACGCCGCGCTGAAGGAAGCCGCGAACACCAAGATGAAGGGGATCCTCCTGTTCTGCGAAGAGGAGCTGGTGTCTGTCGATTTCCTCGGTAATGCGCATTCATCCTGCGTCGATGCCGCGTCCACCAAGGTCATCGAGGGGAACATGGTGAAGGTGCTGAGCTGGTACGACAACGAGTGGGCGTATTCCACCCGGGTCCTTGACCTGATCAAGTACATAATGAAATAATGCCCTCACCTCCGACCCCCCTCCCACGGGGAGAGGGGAGGAAAAAAAGGAGATCACATGACACGACGTGAAATATTTGCCGGAAACTGGAAGATGTACAAGAAGAGCGGCGAGGCCCAGGATCTTGTGAAGGGCCTCCTTGCGGGAATAGATGGAATCGGCGGACGCGAGGTCGTCGTGTTTCCCCCTTCGCCCTGGGCGAAGCAGGTGGCTGACCTGTGCCGCGGATCGAAGATATCCGTCGGGATGCAGAACATGTATTTTGAGCAGGAAGGCGCCTTTACCGGCGAGGTTTCACCGGGCATGGTGAAGGACGCCGGGTGCCGGTATATCCTCATCGGCCACTCCGAGCGGCGTCATGTCTTCGGCGAGACTGATGAAGAAGTGAACAAAAAGGTCAAGGCCGCCTTTACGAACGATATCGAGCCTATGATCTGCGTCGGGGAACTGCTGGAAGAAAGGGAAAAAGGGTTGACCAATGACGTGCTGAAGCGGCAAGTGGATATGGCCCTGGCGGGGCTGGGCGCCGGGGAGATGAAAAAGGTGGTGATCGCCTACGAGCCGGTCTGGGCCATCGGGACGGGCAAGGTTGCCACTCCCGAAATTGCCGACGAGGCGCACCGCTTCATCCGCCAGATCGTCAAGGGACTCTACGGCCAGGAGACCGCGGACGCGCTCCCGATCCTGTACGGCGGATCGGTGAAGCCGGACAATATCGCCGGCCTCCATGTGAAGGAGAATATCGATGGGGTCCTGGTGGGAGGCGCCAGCCTCAAGGCGGATTCGTTCCTTGATATAATACGGGTAAAATAATTTAGCGAGGCTTTATGGGAATCGTCATAACAATAATATCGGTCATATTCCTGCTCCTGTGCGTGCTGCTGGTCGTCCTGATACTGCTCCAGTCGGATAAAAGCGCCGGCATGGGCATCCTGGGCGGATCAAGCCAGTCGGCCTTCGGCTCTTCGACCGCCGATGTAATAACCAAGGCCACCGGGATCATGGTCGGCCTTTTCATGGTCGGGTCTCTCGGGCTGGCGACGATGGAGTCGTCCAGGACGGACTCGCTCAGGAAGGACCTGCTGAAGACCGAATCCAAATCCAAGGACCTGATCAAGGGCGGCGGGAAGGATTCCGGTCAGGGCGGCAAAACTGAGCACAGCATACCGGTTAAGAAATAACGGTTGGATTTATTGCGGAACTCCATCTCGCGTTCGGTAATACCCCCGCGGGTGGCTTTATAAGAGGCTTCGATCAATAACCCCTTTGAGCAATATCAGTTTTGCGATAGCTCTTACTATTGAGTATCCGCTCTTAAGATGAATAATAACAGGCAGCTTCTGTTCGAACGATGAGAGCTGCGTAAATAATTTATAGGAGTGATTAAAATGGTTAGCAAAGACTATATTTTCACGTCGGAATCGGTATCCGAAGGACATCCTGACAAGGTTGCCGACCAGATATCCGATGCCATGCTTGACGAACATATCAAAGGTGATAAAAAATCCAGGGTCGCCATGGAGACGCTGGTCACCACCGACAGGATCGTCCTGTCCGGCGAAATAACGTCATCGCAGAAGGTCGATTACGACAAGGCCGCCCGGCAGGTGGTCGCGGATATCGGGTACACTGATTCGGATATCGGTTTCGATTCCAAGACCTGCAAGTGCGAAATATACGTGCATACCCAGTCGCCCGATATTTCCCAGGGCGTTACCGAGGGGCAGGGCCTCTATGCCGAGCAGGGCGCCGGCGACCAGGGCATGATGTTCGGTTACGCCGTGGCCGAGACCGATGAACTGATGCCCATGCCGATATCCCTCGCCCACAAGCTGGTCAAGAAGCTGGCGGACGTGCGGCGCAGCGGCGAACTCAAGTTCATCCGGCCCGACTCCAAGTCACAGGTCACCATCGAGTACGTCGACGCAAAGCCGAAGCGCGCCGAGGCCATCGTTATCTCGACCCAGCACACCCCGGAAGTAAGCCACAAGGATATCACCGAGGGCGTCATCGAGACCACCATCAAGAAGATCATCCCCGCTGAATTCATAGATAAAAACACAAAGATATACGTCAATCCCACCGGGCGTTTCGTGGTCGGCGGCCCCCACGGCGACACCGGCCTGACCGGGCGCAAGATCATCGTCGACACCTACGGCGGTATGGGTCGCCACGGCGGCGGCGCATTTTCCGGG
>CAZZHU010000106.1:0-12405 GCA_964654045.1 uncultured Leptospirales bacterium | reverse complement strand
CCGCCGCCTACATGGCCCGCTACATCGCCAAGAATATCGTGGCTGCCGGCCTGGCCTACCGCTGCGAGGTGCAGCTGGCCTATGCCATCGGCGTCGCTGATCCGGTATCCGTTCTTGTCGACACCTTCGGCACCGGAACGATCCCCGAAGAAAAGATCGCCGAGCGGGTGCGGAAGGTATTCACGATGAAGCCGGCCGGCATTATCCAGATGCTCGACCTGTACCGGCCCATTTTCAGGTCCACTTCCAACTATGGACATTTCGGAAGGGAAGACGCCGGTTTTGTATGGGAGAAGACCGACAAGGCCGCTGCCCTGAAAGGCTGATCCGCTCAGGGATTCTGATAATGTAAATTGATAGCCATATAGATTTCTATATGGCTATTTTACTATGAAATGATAAGGTATCCCCGGTTTATACCGATAATAATAGTGTAAAGCCTGTAATTTTCGCGAGGATGCCTTTATGAAAGATGTAAATTTGAGAAGCTATGCCTACCGGTGCTCATGCGGATACGAGGTCAAGGTTTTTCTCGATTCCGGCATGCCACAGGAAACATTCACCTGTAGAAAGTGCAGCTCCGCCATCAGGCGCAAGGAGCTCTGAAACGCCCGAAGCCGCATGCATTCTCACGGTTATTCATCTTAATCAGCAACGTGCCACATAATGAAAAAAGCGTTATCTCTTATTTGCGTTATCGCCATTGCCGTTCCGGCATTCCTCTATTCGCAGGAGCCCGGAGACAAAGAAGCCGCGGGAATTGAAGCCGGGGATAAGAAAAAGGACGCGAAAACCCCTGCCGGCACGGCAGAGGCTGATACGGACCGTAAGGCGGCCAACTTCAACATCGATGCCATGGTGCTGTACGGACAGTACAACCGTATTCTCTGGCTCGGCAGCCTGACCCAGAGCTTCAATGCCTTCACCTATCAGCTTAATTCGAATTTCAACCGCTCCAATGATTTCGGGTATAATAATTCCGGGTATTACGACAATGAAATCGGTTTTACCGGCGAAGCGGATGTCACCGATAAATGGAAGATGACCCCCGAGGTGGAGGTTAAAAACGAGTCCCACGGCATGTTCAGAAACCCCTTTTACAGCAGGGAGGAAAAGGACAGGGTTGTCCTGAAGATCAGGAACGATATCATGACCATGCCGACGCGCTGGAGCCTGAACCTCGGCGGCGTGTATTTCACCCACCGCCTTGATTCCACGCATATTCCCGATCTGTTTTCCCTGAAACCGTATCATTCCGGCGATTTCTACAAGATTAATGCTGAATTCGGATGGCAGTATATCTGGTCGGCGGCCAACAAGCTGAGCTTCAATTCGAAGTTTTCCCACTATTTTTTCAAAAGTCCCTATGACTGCGATTCATGGGTCGCCAATGAATTCATCTGGAATTTCAACGTGTCGGAATACTTCAAGTTCGGCCTCGGGCCGCAGTATACCTATAACCGGGACCGGGGGCATTTTGTTTCCGGCAAGATTGAAGTGGCGACCGTTAAGGTCAGGTATCTGTCCGCCGGGGCGTCCTACGTGTATGAACTGGTTCCCTTCACGCCGGAGAATTTTTATTTTGACCAGCGCTATGTCAGGCCGGCTTACAACCTGCTGCCGGGCAAGGGGCATCATGCGGACCTGAACATCGGTATTGATGTTACCAGAAGCAGCGACAAATCATTTTATCTGAAAAAACTGAAGATCAAGGCGGTCGGGTCCTTCATCACCAACGACAGGCATTACGCGTATTTTTCACGCCCTGACCTTGTACTGACGACCCACGTCATGAAGATTGAACAGGCCAAAGCGCGGGGCGAGGCCGCCCTCGGTTTCGCCATATATGCAAGCTACCTTGAGCTGGGGGGTAAATACGAGTATACCTATTCGTATGCCAGCGATTATGTGACCTATCAGCCCGTCCACCAGGGGAGCGGGTATATCCGCCTGAACGTGTGGAGGTTCGAAACCGAATTCAGCACGGGCTATCGCGACCGGGTCCATGCCTGCCCCTTTTACCGGAGGATACTGAAGCCGGCGCTGACCGGTTCGCTTTCGCTGCAGGTTAAAGTCCTCGAGTCGTTTTTCCTGTTCGGACGGGTTGACAACATATACAACAGCAGGTACAGCACGGTATTATTCTATCCCGAACAGGGCCGTACCGTTATCGGCGGACTGAGGATCATACTTTGAACGGGCCGCATCGCGGAAGGCCGCGGATCATTATTCCGTGAAATATATACTCTTTCTGTAACCAAAAAATCCGGATTGACACATACAGGCATGATGATGTGCCTATATTTGGCAGCTGGCCTTATATATTCTTGACATTAAACGATTGACATACTATCTGTGCAAATCAGCCAGACGGAACTTTGCAGCATAACCGGCCGGCTCCTGCTGCCAGAATAATAGGTTTTGAATGAGAATACTATCGGCAATTATATTATCATTAGCAATCACGCTTGTCGCGTTCCAGGCCCTCTATCCGCAGCCTTCAAAATATGAAGGCAAGCTGGTCAAGAAAATCTCGTTCCAGGGACTGAGGAACGTCAGCGAAGACGACCTGCTCTACATCATGAAAACCACGGTGGGATATCCGCTGAAGGCCCTGGAAATCCGCGAGGACATCAAGAAGATCTTCAAGAAAGGAAATTTTGAAAGCATAGCCGTGGAAGTCGAGGAATACAGGGACGGCGTACGCCTCAGGCTGGTGTGCAAGGAGCGCCCGGTCATCAAGGAGATCCGCTTCAAGGGCATTGACAAGGTTTCGGAATCGGATTTAACGTCGGCAATCCCCATCAAGGAAGGGGCCACCATCCGGAAGGATTACCTCGAGAAGAGCGTCGCGGCCATAAAGAAAAAGTATGATGATGAAGGGCTTTTCAACGCCGTAATCCGCTACGAGGTGAAACAGGCGGCGGCAGGCGATGACAGCGGTGTCATCGTAAAATTCATCATCGATGAGGGCGAGGAGATAAAAATACAGAAGCTGACGATCCTCGGCCCCAAGGCGCTCAACATGAAAGAGCTGCTCTCGGTCATGGATACATCTGAAAAAGGCCTCTTCAAGGACGGAGACTTTAAACGTGATGTGTGGGAACAGGACAAGGCCAAGGTCCTTGCCTATTACCGCCAGTACGGGTACCTTGATGCCCAGATAGTGGAAGAGAGCGTCGAGTATGAATGGCTGAATCCGGAGAAGAAGGACAAAAGGGGCATTTTTATAACCCTCAAGATCGGCGAGGGCGATATCTATTATTTCGACAAATACACTGTCCAGATCCAGGGCAAGCCGGGCGAGACGGTCTTCAAGCCCAGGGATATCATGAAGGATTTCGAGCAGACAAAGAGCGGCAGGGTCTTCAACGACACGACGTTCCAGATGGACCGCCAGGGGATCAGCTTCAAATACGCGTCCAAGGGTTATATCTTCGCCCGCGTGGTTCCGAACCGCACGGTGACCGAGCGCGAGGTGGCCGTCAAGGGAAAGACCGTCAAGCGTAAGTTCGTGGCCATCGAGTTCACCATCGAGGAGGGAAGCCAGGCCTATGTGGACATGATCATCATCAAGGGGAACAAGAAGACCAAGGACAAGGTCATCCGCCGCGAACTGCTCATAAAAGAAGGCGACCTCTTCGATTCGAGAAAGCTGCAGCTGTCCCGTGAAAAGGTCTATAACCTGGGCTTCTTCAAGCAGGTCAATATTGACGTGCGGCCGGGAAGCCGCGAAGGCTACATGAACCTGATCGTCGACGTGGAGGAGCAGCCCACCGGCACCATATCGCTGGGAGGCGGATACGGCACCACGTCCGGGTTCTCCATCTTCGCCGACGTGGCGGAAAACAACCTCCTGGGCAACGGCCATCGGGTGGGCGTCAGGTTCGAGTACGGGCCTGAACGCACCTCGGTATCGCTTTCGTTCGCGGAACGGTGGCTCTTCAATCAGCCCATCGGCCTGAACACATCAGTGTTCTATAACCTTTACAACGTTAAGTCAACTCAGACGGTATTCTCTTCTACCATGAGTGATGAAGGGAACTATAAGCGCGAAGCGCTTGGATACGCGCTGGGATTGAGCTACCGGTTCCTGGATTATTACACTATCGGCACCAGCTGGTCCCACGCCTTCACCAAGGTCAAGGACCCGTCCGGCAACAGCTCGGAAGAGGTCATGTATTCCGAGAAGCTTGGATACCAGGAAAAACGGAGCATTACCCTCTTCCTGTCGCACGACTCCCGGGATAATTACCTGAATCCCACGAAGGGATTCAACATTGATCTTTCCGCGAACTTCACCGGCGGCAGCGTGCTCGGCGGCTCGGATCATTACATAAAAATCACGCCTGAAATATATTTCTATTTTTCGCCGTTTCATATCCCGTTCCTGAAAAGCCACCCCTGCGTGTTCGAACTCCGGGCCAGCGGCTCTTTCATCGTCAAACCCCTGGGCGCCACACAGGTTGAACATAAGCAGCCGCGTCATTCGAATTTTTATTACCTGAGCGGCGGACTGGTGGACCTCCGGGACACGTGGCTTGAGCCTGAAGACCGACTTTTTATCGGCGGTCCCGAGACGCTGCGCGGCTGGGATTATTACGACAAGAAATTTCCGGAATCATGGCAGAACGTCGGCCTCTTCCACCGGATCCTGTGGGGGGCGGAGTTCCGCGTACCCATACATCCGCAGATGCTCTGGTTCGCGGTTTTCTTCGATGCCGGATCGCTCTGGTCTGATCCCTTCTGGGAAAAACAGCTGTCAACAGACAACCTGAAAACCGTGTACTATGACCTTGCCACGAAAGACCTGGCGCACATACAGAGTTTTACAAAGGTCAATCTCCTGAGCTATTTCAAATACTCCTACGGCTTCGGCTTCAGGGTGCAGATACCGATGATGCCGCTCCGGTTCTGGTTCGGCAGGAAGCTGATCTTCAGCGGCGGCAAATTCAGAAGCGTCGGAGGCCTGACCTTCCAGTTCGCCATTGGTGACATGAGGTTCTGATGCGGTATGCTGCGGTCATTCTCGCAGCCGCGGTAGCGGCCTGTTCATCCTGCTCGTACTTCAAGAAGAAAGGCGAAATCGGACCGCCCCCGGTCATACGGTACCTGAACCTGAAGGCAGTGTATTCGTATATTCTCAACAAAAACCGGGACGCCCTGGACGTGAAGAAAAAACTGGACCAGAAGATGGCCCGGCTCAGGGAAATCGAGCGCGACCTCAACGAGCCGTCCGGGGACCATGTCGCCCTCCTGGATGAATACCGCCAGCTCGCATCGGACCTCGCCGCGCTGAAAGGCAGAAGCAAGTATTACAAGGGGATGATACTGACCCAGATTGACCGGGCCGTAAAGAACACGGCAAAAAAAATGAGGATAGATTTTATTCATAATATCGGCGATGAGCTTATCTATGCAAAAAAAGAATATGATGTCACCGAGGATGTCATCCTCGAGATCATGCGGCTTGATGAACGAAGGGCACCCGAGGCCCGGTAAGGGTCCCGGCGGGAGCGTCTCCTCCATGCGCTGGTTGTTCTTCGCGGTTTTCATCGTTTCTTCGGTGGTGTCCCAGCCTGCCTGTGCGGGCAAGGAAGACCTCATCAGAAAGGCATTCAGGGGCTACAAGGGCCGTCACGTGGTCTTCGTGAGCAAGAAGAACTTCCGCCTGGAAGTCTATGACCGGCGGATGGCGGTCGTCGCCGCGTATTCGATCGGCTATGGCTCAAATCCCGACATGAAACCGAAGCTCTGCGAGGGCGATAACAGGACCCCGGAGGGTGTCTACGCGGTGAACGAGATCCTGAGCATGGACGCGGATAAAAAATCACCGTCATACCGCGTCCTGAGGGACATGAATAAAAAATATTTTCGCGCCAGGGAAGGCCACAGTAAGTTCGGCGAGCCCGGCGTTGACCTGGGCGATAACGCCTACGGGCCCCGGTATTTCGGGATCGATTATCCCAATGACCAGGACCGCAAACGGTACCGGGAATCGCTCGGGAAAGCAACTATCCCGGTGGTCAGGGGCAAAGCGGCCGGGATCGGGTACGGCATCGCGATACACGGAAATAACGATGAAAACGCCATCGGTCACCTGTCGTCAAACGGCTGCGTGCGGATGTATAACCGCGATGTCGTCGAATTTGAACAGTATATCCAGCTGGGTACGCCGGTTATCATTTCGGCTGATTGATGACGTCCCTCGATCGTGAACCGGGGACGACGCGCCCGTATAATCCATTTTTTTATGTTGACATTATTCGCGCTGCTGATGAATACTGTCGCTGATTTTTTTTAGGGAGGACCATAGTGTTACAATTAACAGGTATAGCATACGCCGCAACCGAAGCCGCGCCCCAGGGCGGAGGCATGCAATCGGCGCTGGGCAATTACAGTTTCATCATACTCATGGTGGCCACGATCGCCATCTTCTACTTTCTGCTGATCCGGCCGCAGAAAAAAAAGGAAAAAGAACGGCTGGACATGATATCCGCCTTGAAAAAAGGGGATAAAGTTGTTACGGCCGGCGGCATGTACGGAGTCATTGACAGTTTTAAAGAAGGAGATATTGTCGTGGTAAAAATATCCGGCAATACCAAGGTTGAGTTTATTAAGAGCGCTATACAAAACAAAATCCAATAGACGATAAATAAAACCATTATGAAAAGAAACCTGCCGTATCTATTACTGGTTCTATCGGTACCGCTCTGCCTCTGCCTGGGCGCTTTTGCGCAGGAAAGCTCCGGTGATGGAACAAGTAAAGATGCAACGTCCGTTGAAAAGCGCGAGGCGGACAATGCCGATTCGTCAACCGTGAGGGAGGCGAAGCCGTCAGGCAGGGATGGATCGGCCGCTGTCGATAAGGGAACAAAAACCGATACTGCAAAAAAAGAAGCCAAAAAAAAAGCCGAGCGGAAGAAAAAGGAAGTAAAGAAGCCGGCTGAAAAAAAGCCCGAAGAGAATAAAAATGAGACCGCGAAGAAGGAAGAGCGGAAAATAGAAGAGATCCCGGATGAAAATATTGACCGGGAGAGCGGAGACAGCCTTCTTCTGATCGATCATGAAAACGTAAAATACAACCGCATCCCGGGCATTACCATTAAAGCTGAAGATCCCGGCCAGGACCTTGTGCGGGTTCCGGATGACAAGATCACGGATAAGGAAAAGGCAAAGCCGGAGGGCGGTATTTTCGGGAAAAATACCGGCACCATCGCGCGATGGGGACTTCTGATCTTTCTCTTCATCATTTTTATCATATACAAGACGAGAGTGAAAAAATCCCGCAGGAAAGGCTCGCGGATAATTTCGAAACGATAATCAGATTCAGGGGACATGCATGACCAGGGGAATGATATATAAGCTGATATTTATCCTGCTGCTGATCGCTTTTTCGATCGTGCTGATTCTGCCGACGATAGGCGAAAATACGATGCGGATATCCATGAACAACAACGCGACCGCGGAACAGGTTGATGCAGTTAAAAAGAAATTTCCGTCCGATGCGTATGTTGTCCGGCAAAAGGGCGCCGAACTGACGGTAACAGGCAGGGGCCTCAATGACGCGGTCATGAACGACGTGCGGACCTTTCCCGGCGTAAGAACCTCGGTGTTACAGAAGCACTGGGCGGAAGATGCCGTCATGGCAAAAAAGATCAACCTCGGACTTGACCTCCAGGGCGGGATGCACCTGGTGCTCCAGGCTGATTTCGACAAGATAGAAAGCAAGTCCATTGACAAGAAGAAACTCACCGAAAAAGAAAAAACCGAAATGACCCAGCAGGCTCTGGAACTGATCCGGAACCGGATCGACAAGTTCGGCGTGGCCGAACCCTCGATCAGGCCGCGGGGGAACGAAGCCATAGAGATCCAGCTCCCCGGCGTCAAGGATCCCCGCGCCGTGAAGAAGGCGATCGGCACCACGGGCCAGGTGGAGTACCGCCTGGTTGACGATGAATACACGACCAGGGCCGGCGAGTGGCTGCGGAATAATTATAAGGAAAAGGCGCTGCCGGAAGAAGCCGAGGCCCAGGACAGGCTCCTGGCTGACATAACTACCGGCATACAGCTCCCCAACAATCGCGAGGTCCTGTACCAGTGGGACCGGCTGAAGGACACCAATAAAATCGTGCCGCAGTATCCCATCGTTCTCATGAGAGAGGTTGCCATAGCCGGAACCGATATCAGCAAGGCCTGGGTCGGCAATGACGAGTACGGCGGACTGGCGGTTCATTTCACCACCACCGCCGAGGGGGCTACCAAGTTCGCCGATGTCACCGCGAAGAAGAACTGGGGCAAGAAGCTCGCCATCGTCATCGACGACAAGGTGCGGAGCGCGCCGCGGCTGAACGTGCAGATTACCAGCGGTTCGGCCATGATCAACGGCAATTTCACCTACGAGGAAGTCAACACGCTTACCCGTATTATTAAAGAGGGCGCCCTGCCGGTGGACCTGAATGTCATCGAGGAGCGCACCGTGGGACCGTCCCTGGGGCAGGATTCCATAGAGGCCGGCGTCAAGGCAGCCATTCTCGGCTTTACGGGCATCCTGGTGTTCATGATACTGTATTATAAACTGGCGGGATTGATCGCGGGCATCGGCCTTATCCTGAACGCCATATTCCAGATGGCCATACTGTCATGGCTCGGCTTCACATTGACCCTTCCCGGCATCGCGGGTATCATCCTCACGGCCGGTATGGCCGTTGACGCCAACGTCCTCATCTATGAACGGATGAAGGAGGAATTGAAGAACGGCAAGTCGGTCCGGATGGCCGTGAGCCTCGGCTTTGACCGGGCTTTCTGGGCGATCTTCGACGGGAACCTGACGACCCTGATTTCCGCCTTTGTCCTGGCGCAGTTCGGCACCGGCCCCATCAAGGGCTTCGCGGTGACCCTGACCATAGGGCTCATCGTCAGTATGTTCGTGGCACTGTATATCACGCGATTCGTCTACGAACTGATCTCATTGAATAAAAAAATCAAGCGGCTCAGCATTTAAGGGGGCTCACGTTGAAAGAACGGATCATTCCATTTCTGAAATATAGATATATAGCCTACGGTGTATCACTAACGCTGTTTGTCATTTTCCTCGGCTGGGGGCTCATCTCCAGGGGACTGAACCTGGGCGTGGATTTCGTCGGCGGACAGAAGATCATCGCCAGGTTCGAAAAGGGTGTCGACGAGGGGAACATACGAAAGGTCCTTGCCGCGTACAACCCGATGGTACAGCAGATCGGCGAGCCTGAAAACCATGAATTCATCATCACGACCAAGCTCCGGCAGGATTCCGCTGCCGTTCACGAAGAAAAGATGAGGAATATGCTGCAGGCGAAGTATCCGAAAGCGCTGCTGGCGAAAGGCAGCGCCGTCTTTGTGTCCCTGAAAGGCGCTGTTGACGAAAACAGGATGAATACCGCTCTTGCCGGTCTGGATGCTGAGGCGAGGAAGATAGGGGATCCCGGTAAAAATGAATTTATCATAATAAAAAAGGAACCCGCCGGGAAGAAGAAATCCATTTATAATGAAGACAGGATAGTCAACGCGGTCCGCGCGGCATTTGAAGGCGCCGAGATACTGAACGGCTTTTCCGTCCCGATAGTTTTTGACAGCCCGGTTGATGATGTGACGGTGAACGGCCTGGCGAAGAAAAATAACGCGACCGTCATAAAACTTGATAGAGACGGGAAGCCCTTATACCTGCTGTATAAGCTCGTTGTGGACGAGTCAGACAGGATCAAGGCCGATCTCGATAAGAACTTCAAGTCGGTAAACGTGCTCAGCACTGAAAACGTGGGGCCGGCAGTCGGGAGTTTCCTCCGGCAATCGGCCCTGAAACTCA
Organism: uncultured Leptospirales bacterium; assembly: GCA_964654045.1. GTDB lineage: Bacteria > Spirochaetota > UBA4802 > UBA4802 > UBA5550 > RBG-16-49-21. The sequence continues at coordinate 2,561 of CAZZHU010000106.1, read as the reverse complement.
TCATCGTGTCCATCCTCCTCATGACCATTTACCTCGCGTACCGCTTCGAGTTCAGGTACTCGGTGGGGGCCATGGCGGCGGTCCTTCATGACGTTATTCTCTCGATCGCCTACTGCGGTTTCACCGGTATCGAAATCAACATACCCGTCGTGGCGGCGCTGCTCACCATATTCGGTTACTCGGTCAACGATACCATCGTTATCTTCGACCGGATCAGGGAGAACACGCAGATAGAAACGAAGATATCCATGGTGGAGATCGTGAACGCTTCGATTACCGTGACGATGTCCCGGACGATCCTTACCTCGTTCCTGACATTGCTGAGCGTTTTCGCGCTCTTTCTCCTGGGCGGCGAAGGGATCAATGATTTTGCCCAGGTCCTCCTGTTCGGCATGTTAGTTGGCGTTTACTCGACAGTGTACATAGCCTCGCCGGTCGTGCTGTCATGGGAAAAGCTTATGCAGAGAATCAGGTCGTAACAATCCGCCGGCGCGCGGCGCGTTCTTCCGGAATACGGGCCCGGCGGCATAGCGATAGAACGCCGGTCCGCCCGCCGACGAGGAGGCGTTTAGATTGAAAAAGTGCATCCCGCTGTTGATGTTCCTCATCCTCTCCATTCCCGGCGCTGTGACAGCCGAAGAATACGGCGCGAAGAGCATCACGACATTCACCCGCTATCTTATCAGTCATAAGGAATACTACCGGGCCCTTGTCGAGCTCAAGCGGCTCGGTTCGATGTCCCCCGGATACATTTCCTCCACTGCATACACGGTAACCGAGAATTACCTCCTCTTCCAGGGCAGGCAGTACAGGGACATCCTGAACGGGCCGGCATTGAAAGGCGGCCGCATTCCGGCGGCTCTTGACTCTCTCTTCCGTTACGACGCGGCCATCTCCCTTCAGGATTACCGGCGGGCCGATGCGATCCTGGCTTCCTGGGTGCCCGCTGCCGAGCCTTTTCTCGACCGGTGCCTGAACAGGAGAAGGCTTTTTTCCTGCCTTGCTGCCCGGCGCTATGACGACGCGGCGGGCCTCTGCGGGGTTCCGGAAGCGCCCGATTTCAGCGCGTGCCGGGAGCTCATCGAACAGGCACGTACCGGTTTTTCCCGTGAAAAGAAACCATGGGCCGCCGCGGTCCTGGGCATCGTTCCCGGCATGGGTTATATCTATTCCGGCGAATACGCCACCGGGGTTTTCGCGTTCCTCCTTATATCCATTGATGTCCTCATGACCTATTTCGCCTTCCGCACCCATAATGATGTCATCGGCTATTTCACCGGGGTCATCGGCGGGTTCTTTTACGCCGGGAGCATCGCGGGTGGATACCTGGCCGCGCAGCGGTTCAACCTGGGCCTTGCTGACTCCATGGGCTCGTCCCTGTCCGGGAAGCTCAGGCTTGACCGCGACCGTGACGAAATACTGGACAGGCACGGGATCGGAAAAGAATGAAAAACAGGATGTACATGGAGCGCGCGCTGAAGATAGCCTTCGGGCGCATGGGCAAAACGTCGCCCAATCCCCCCGTCGGGGCGGTGATCGTGAAAGATGACCGTATCATCGCCACCGGCGGGACCGGTCCCTTCGGGTCGAACCATGCCGAGGCGGCGGCCATCGAGGCCGCCGGGGGCGACTGCGCCGGCGCGGACATGTACGTGACCCTTGAGCCGTGCAACCATTTCGGGAAGACGCCGCCATGCACCGCCGCCATCATACAGGCCGGGATTTCGCGGGTGTTCGTCCCGGTGCTGGACCCGAACCCCCTGGTTTCCGGCAGGGGCGTCGCGGAACTGTCAAAAGCCGGCATCGAAGTGGTGTTCATGGAGGAAATGGCTGATTACGCCGTGGACATTATCCGACCTTTCAGGAAGTATATCATGCGCCATCGTCCCTTTGTCATGAGCAAGAGCGCCGTGACCCTTGACGGGCGGATCGCGGCCAGGACCGGCGATTCCCGCTGGATTTCCTCCGAATACTCCCGCTACCTGACACACCGGCTGCGCTCCAGGGTGGACGCGATAGTTATCGGTAAAAATACGTTTCTCACCGATAATCCGTCCCTGAACGTGCGTCTCGACTCCTTCGGCGGGGAAGTGGCCGGTTACATCAGGGGAATGGAGCCTTCCATGAGCGGGAGGGATAATTTTCTGCTGAAATCGCTCGTTACGGAAGAGGTGCCCGAGCCGCGCAACCCTCTCAGGGTGGTCATAGGCCTGCCGGAGAGGATAGACCCCGGCTGCAACCTCATGGCGGACAATAATTACCTGTTCTTTGAGCGAAGGGACAGGGCCGAGGGAATTTCAGGGTCCGGGGGCGCGGCGGCGAAAATGCTGGATGCCGGTAACCTGCACCTGGTGGATGCCGCTTCGCCGATGGAAGAGATCCGGGCCGTCGCCGGTGAACTGGCGCGGCGCGGCGTCATGTTCGTCCTCCTGGAGGGCGGGGGAACCCTCGCCGGGTCATTTCTCGACGCCGGGGAGATCGACCAGTTTTTCTATATCATCGCCCCCAGGATCGCCGGCGCGGGGGTCTCCCCCCTGTCGGGAACCGGCGTTGAGACAATT
>CAZZHU010000105.1:0-15222 GCA_964654045.1 uncultured Leptospirales bacterium | reverse complement strand
TGGCCGCGCTTATCTGCCTCTATCCGCCCCTTGCTTTCTCGGAAATGGCGGACATGGTAAAATTCGAGGTCGCCAAAAAGTATTTCCGCCAGGGGAACACCTATTTCAACAGGATGCGCTACCTCGCCGCGGTGGAATATTTCCGGAAGGCCGTAAAGGAATATCCCGACTACTATACCGCGCGGGATCACCTGGCCAGGGCGTACAAGCTCGCGGGGTTCACCGATTCGGCGCTGAAGGAATGGGGAAGCCTGTCGGATATGTCGCCGGACAACGTGGCGGTGACCAGCAAGATCGAAAACCTGAGGTTCCAGGACACACTCCTGGATCGTCCCGATGACAGCCCGGAATACGTTCAGTATGGAACATACAAGTGCTCCGATTATAACCGGTTTCGCTTCCACAATCCCGTCGATATCGCCGTTGACAATGAGAAGAACATTTATATCACGTCATTTTACGACGGGTCCCTGGTTAAGCTTGATTCGAACGGGAAGGGAGTTTTCTCTATCAGGACCTCCATGGACAGCAGGCTTTACGGCATCGATTACCGGGCCGGAAAGCTCGCCGTAGCCGATTTCAGGAGGGACCGCATTTACATAATGGACCGGGGCGGGGAGGTGCTGAAGCGCTTCGGCACCACCGGCAGCGGCGAAGGAGAGTTCCACGGCCCGGAAGGCGTCTGCTTTAACTCCCGGGGCGAGCTCTACGTGGTCGATTCCGGGAACAGCCGGGTCCAGAAGTTCGACGACAGCGGCGCCTTCATCCTCCAGTTCGGGAAAAAAGGCGAGTATGAAGGGGAGCTGTCCAAGCCCACCGACGTTGCGGTCCACCGCGAGCGTGTGTACGTCACCGACACCGGGAACCGCCGGATCGCCTGTTTTGATGAATCGGGAAATTTTATCAGCAATATATCCATTAACGGGATCGAATCGCCCCGGGGCATCGTGAAGTCCGGGAGCTCCCTCATGCTGTCCGACGAAAAGAAGGGGCTCCTCTGGTATGACCCGGCGAACGCCACCACGTTCCTTCTCAATGCCGACGCGAAGGGAAGCGGCGTGTCGCGGCTGATGGCGGCGGCGTCCGACCGCGACGGTTACCTCTACTGCCTCGATTACAGCAGGCAGGCGGTGGTCCTCTTCTCGCCGGCCCACAAGCAGTACTCGAACGTGAGCCTGGAGATTACCTCGATAGACCTTGCGAGCTTCCCGGTGGTGGCCTTCTACGTTAATGTGCGCAACAGGGACGGCAGTCCTCTCTACGGTCTCGACAAAACGAACTTCACGGTCACCGAGGACAGCGCGCCCATCTCGAACCTGTATACCGATTACCTGAAGCGCCTCGCTCCCTCCGTGTCCATAGCCCTCTGTGTCGACCGCTCCGCCAGGGCGGAGGATTATCACGGGGACCTTGCCTGGACCGCGGAATTCATTTTACAGAAAATGAGAAAGAATGATTCACTGGAAGTGCTGAATTTCAACAGCGAGTCCTGGGTGGGCAACAGGTTCGACTGGAGCAGGAGGAGGGCCCTCAGGGCGCTGAAGGAGCGGGAATACGGCGGGGGGAAAAATATCGGCAAGGCCCTCTACAACGCCATCGGCGACCTTGTCCCGAGATTGAACCGGCGCGGCGTGGTCATGGTCACCGACGGCAGTGTCGATGAAGATTCGTTCAGGAATTACACGCCCGCCAACATCATACGCTTCGCGAAATCGCATTATATCCCCATCTATATAGTATCATTCAAGGAGCCGCACGAGCTGCTCCGTAACATAGCATCGGAAACGGGCGGCGCGATCTACCGGCCCCGGGACCTTGACGGGCTGCGGTCCATCTATTTGCGGATAAAGAATTCCGAGGAATACCGGTATGTGCTGGTTTACTCCACCTTCAAGCTTAAGTCCTTTGCCGGGTGGTGGTCCGACGTGAAGATCGAGGTGGGCCACAAGGGGCAGAAGGGCGTCGAGTGGGGCGGATATTTTGTTCCATAGGAGCGGGACAGCCGTATGCAGTATATCAAGCAGGGTCTGATCGGGGACCTCAGGAAGAAGGGCGTGTCATCCGGTTCGGTGCTGGAGGCGATGGCGTCCGTTCCGCGGCACCTCTTCGTCTCTGAGGCCCTCCGGTTCCACGCCTATGACGATATCTCACTCCCCATCGGCAACGGCCAGACCATATCGAAGCCGTCGGTTATCGCGAAGATGGTCCAGGCCCTCGGCCTGACCGGCGACGAGCGGGTCCTCGAAATTGGCACCGGTTCCGGGTACCAGTCCGCCGTCATATCCCGCCTCGCCGGCTCCCTGGTGACCATGGAGCGTATCGAGGAGCTTTTCAACCGCGCCCGGGGGGTCCTGTTCGGGCTCGGCTACCGGAACATCACGTTCCTGCATTCCGGCGACTTCAACGAGGCAGCGGGGATGTTCGACGCTGTCATCGTGGCCGCCGGCGCGGACATCCTTCCTGTTTCGCTTTTTGGCAAGATTAACCCGGGAGGCAGGCTCATCATCCCCGTCGGAAGCAGACGCGGACACCGCATCAAGAAGTTCATCGTCAAGCAGAATGGCGCAGTCATAGAAGAGGATATCGGCGAGGCCACCTTCGTGCCGTATATTATAGAAGAAACGGCGTGATTGTTGCGGGGAGAACAGGGAGCCGCCCTCCCATCCTCGTGCTCCTGCTCACCCGGGTTGCACAATCGGCGCGGCATAAACCTTGTATGAGAAGAAAAACTATACTTCAAAAATACTTTACATGCTATTTCGGAGGTTTACCGTGATTAAAAAAATTTTTCCCGGTTTTAAACATAGCCATCATGAAATACAAGGGAGATAAAGATCTCGACGCTGCCATGGAGAATATGCAGAAAATGAGAAAGCAGTCGCCGTACAAGAGAAATTAAAGGGTATGGGGAGGAACGATATGGCCCTGAAAAAATCGAAGAACAAGCTCATCGCGGGTGTGTGCGGCGGTATCGCCGAATGGCTCGGGTGGAACGCGACACTGGTCCGCATCATATACATCCTGGTCTCAATCATATCCGCCGCGTTTCCCGGCATCATCGTTTACATTGTACTTATGATCATCATGCCTTCGAGCGATAGCTGACGCTGCCCGAAGCGGATTTTATGCGCCGGGAATGATGCCTGTCGCCTTGCTGCATGACCATGACGATGATGCCCGGTTTCCTCCAGGGGAACCGCCGTCTCCCGACCAGTCCGCATAGTTCGAGGCGGACGAAATTTCTTTGACGGTAATGCATGTCACCTGCTTTGCTGTAACCACTCACAGTTTGCTTACTTTTCTCCCCGTATAAGAAGTGAAATCAGACTGCTGCGGCGTGTATTCCTGGTTCAGCAGCGAGGATGAGATCAGGTAGTCGGCCGTGGCGCGGTTGCACGCCGTGGGCACGTTGTAGAGGACGCAGATCCTGAGGAGCGCCTTGACGTCGACGTCGTGGGGCTGCGGCTCCATCGGGTCCCAGAGAAAGATCATCATGTCGATCCTGCCTTCGGCGATAAGGGCGCCCAGCTGCTGGTCGCCGCCAAGGGGTCCGGACTTCAGCTTCTCCACGAGTACCGGCCTTCCATCGTGCTCTGCTTTTTTCATGAGGGCTTCCTCGACCATTTTGCCCGTGGTGCCGGTGCATACCAGGTCGTGCCCTGCGAGGACATGCCAGTTCCACTCGGCCCATTCGATGAGGTCTTTCTTTTTGTTGTCATGCGCCACCAGGGCGATTCGTTTTCGGTTCAATGGTCTATCCTGCCAGTCGGTAATCTTGCCATATTTAACATGACAGTGTGACACGATTTTGCATAACAAGTTACTGTCAATTAATAAAAAAAATACGTGGGGTTTTGAGCGGGAGGATCCAGTTTTTTTCTTGCAACAATATATTTTCCCTGACATGATATCTCAAACCCTGCCGCCAGCTTGATTGACAGAAGGTCGTTTTTCGCAGAATTCCGCTAGACTACAGGAGAATATAAAAAGGATCACAACGTGAATCCGGAGGAATTGCCATGAAAAAAGTCACTATCACCGATATCCAGCTTGCCCTGACGCCGGGTTACATCAGGGTATCGCAGATCCTGTTTTTCAGTATCATTCTCGGGGCTTCCGTATTTTTCCTGGTTATCGTATTCATGTACATGAAAGGACCCGGGACCCTCGCGGCGAATGAAGATAGCCTCGAGTCCCTGAACAGGTTATCCATGATCCATGCAGCACTCTTCGCCGCGGCGTTGATGCTGTCCGGTTTTCTTTACAGGCGGCTGCTCAGCCAGGATCGGATTGAATTGTTAATGGGCAGGGTGAAGCCCGACGAGAACGCGAATTATGCCTGCAGTTACCTGGCGGTCATCCGCACCTCGGCAATCATACGGGTTGCCATCCTTGAAGCGCCCGTTTTTTTTGGTCTTGTCACCTGTTTCATCGCGGTAACAAACCGGCATATATATCAGCATCCCTGTTACTGGGTAAACGCCCTTTCCTATGTGATATTTATTGCCATCCTGATAAAGGATTTTCCAACCAAGGAAAAAATGATTGAGCTGTTTAAAAATAAATTGCGGTACCTGCTGCAATATTAACAGCGGTACCGGTATGATTCCATGAAATATCCGCTGCTTTTCGCCTGTGTGCTGCTCATGTTTTGCGATGCCCGCGGTCAGGGCATCTGCCCGGAAAAAAAATCCGTTGCCGGAAGATTCATTCCCCCGGAGGGTTTTACCCGCAGGTTTTATCCGCGCGGTTCTTTCCAGGAATATTTACGATCAATTCCCCTGAAGAAATACGGCGTTCCTGTCATGCTTTACAACGGCCTTAAGAAGGAGAAAGATGTCCATGCCTCCGTGCTGGATATCCCCCTGCTGAAAGAAGATTTAATCCAGTGCGCCGATGCGATCATATTATTGCGGTCCCGCTATTTATTTGATACGAGGCGCTACGGGGATATCGCTTTTTCGTTAACGAACAGGATGCGCGTGCCTTTCCGAAAATATGCGGGAGGATATAGAATAAAAATATCCGGCAACAATACTTCATGGAAAAGGGGCGGACATAAAAAAGGGTACACCCGGGAAGTGCTGGATGAATATCTGCGGTTTATCTATACCTATGCCGGAACCATGTCGTTGGCAAATGATTTGAGGAAAATCAATATTTCTGAAATTGAAATCGGCGACGTTTTCATCCAGGGCGGATCGCCCGGTCACGCGGTCATTGTCATGGACCTGGCGGAAAACAGGGGAACCGGGAGGAAGATCATCCTTCTCGCCCAGAGTTACATGCCTTCACAGGAGATGCATATAGTAAAAAGTTTTTCCGATATATCGCCGTGGTACCATGTTGAGGATGACGACCTGGTCACGCCGGAGTGGCATTTCCCGGGGAACAGTCTGAAGCGATTCAGATGAGATGCGCTTGTTTGCATTGCTCCGGACAGGTGGACGTTGTGGGTGTCGCGTTATGGATGCGGACGCGCCTTTTCGCAGCTCTGATAATAATTATTGACAAAAACTCCTGATCCGCAAATGATCTTGCCATAACAATCAGGATCATTGGGAGGTTCATGTATGAAAAAACTGATTCTTTTCGCCGCAGCACTTATTTTCTGTCTTTCTATGGTTATAGTAGGCCAGACCAGGGCCGACTCCGGCTTCTGCTATACCTGTTCATCCGGCAGCTCGTGCCAGTACTGCAGATCGGGTTCGGGCAAGGATACCAGCGCTGACCGTAAATCCTGCGAAAGCAAGGGCTGCAAAATTTCTGGTACCGCGTCTTGCCCCACTGCTGCGAATTACAAGGTCTGCAACTAGTTCCAACCAGGTCTATTGCTGTTGATTTACGGTAATTGGAAGGGGCGGTTATGAATTGTGCCGCCCCTTTTTTATTGATTTTATTGAAGTAATCCCCTGCTATGCATGGTTAATCTGCTTCGCGAGCCATTGAATCGATTTCTTGAACTGCGTGTTTCCGCCTGCGGTGTTGCCCTCCTCGGGATAGACCTCGATGACCTTTTCGCTCTGGATGTGGTTGAAGAGGCTGAATACGCATTCCGGCGGCGACAGGGTGTCCTTGAATCCCACCGTGGCGAGGACCGGGCAGCTGATTTTATCGGCGAAATTAAGCGCGTCAAAGTAGGTGAGGGTGTCTTTTATCTGCTTTTTCCTGCTTTTGACCGTGCCCACGAACTCGTTTATTTCATTGGATGCGTCGCTTTCGGAAATGTTCTGGCTCATGGCCAGGTGGCAGAAGGACGGTGTATCCAGGACCAGCGCCGCGACCCGATTTGAAAAGGACGCGGTAAATATAGCCGCGGCCGCCCCGAAGCCCTTGCCGATGATGCCGATGGCGCTGCAGTTGATGTCCGGTATGAGGCGGAGCATGTCGATGGAGCGGTGTATATCAAGATATACGGCCCTGACATAGTAGGTGTCGCGGTCAAGTATGTTTTCCACCATGTACCCGGGTGTTGTGTATTCTTCCTCTTCTTTGGTGCCGGCCGGCCTGACGATATCTGCGTGGCCCCTGAGGTTTATGAAAAAATACGCCGCGGATTCATCAAGGTTCTGCTGCTGGAACTGGGCCGTGGTGTTGTAGTCATGGATGCTTATTATGGTCTTCGGCTTCAGGGTGCCGCGGGGTATAAGGAGCTCCCCGGTAACGGCCGTCTTGGTAAAACCCTTGTACGTGACGTCATAAGAGGCATACCGGTGCGTGGTTTTCCTGCCGTTCTTGACAAGCTCGGTTTCAAGGGGGATCTTCTTGATGTCGGCAATTCCTTTTTCCCAGAACTGGTCGAAGTCGTTCTTTTTATCCTGGGGAGGAAGGTTTAAAAAATATTTGTCGAAATTACTGAGGGGCATCGCGTTTTTAATTGTTGGTGAGTTTGTATAATAAATAATAATTATTGCTGAGCAGTATATAGAGGAGGAATATCAGCACCGAGGACGTGAGTATGAAAAAAAAGAATACCGCGAGGTAATACAGCGGTTTCCGCACCAGGTATATGATGATGTCCCTCGCCCCGAGGCCTTCTTTTCTCAGTCGGTGGATCTTCAGGCCAAGGAAGGCGATCAAAACGGCAATCAGGCCGAAAATGGAAAGGTCTTTCACAATAAAGTTGAAGGCGTTTTTATTGTTCACCGCGAAGATGGTCACCGGGTATATCAGGAGGTTCATGATAACCACCGATAGGACGGCCACGGCGAGGGTGAATACCGCGAGGGTGGTTATATCCTTGAACCGGTCACGGAGCTTCATTTTTTCATACAGGTTGCCGTTGTACATGAGTGATCCTTTTTGTCTGCATTGACCGTAAGCCGGTCTGTACCGCATGAGCCCGGGCGGCAATCGGCGCTGCAAGGGTTATTTCGCTTTTTTTGTATCGGCCTGTTTCTTCTCTTCTTCCACTTCCACGCCCATCTCTTTGAGGGCCTTCCGGGCAGCCGACTGTACCCGGGGATTCTGATCATAGTTCATTTTGTATTTTAAAATGTCAATTGTTCTTTTGTCCTTAAAATCTTTTATGAGGCTGATTGCCTTCAGACGGACCTGCGCGCTGTTGCTCCTCAGAGCGTTGATCAGTTTCGGGACGGCCTCCTGGTCGCCCAGCCTGGCCAGGGCGGCGATGGAGTAGAGGTAGAGGTTGTAATACTTTTTCCGCTTCTTGACGTCGTACGAGTCGATGGTTTTCATGATCTCCTTGATGTCCGCGGCGGATTCCTTCGATCCGAGCCTGGACAGGGAGTTGACAGCGTATGACCTGAGGGTGACATCCTCCTCTTCATCCTTGTAGATTTTCAGGAGAATTCCTTTCGACTCCTGCGACTGGGCCCTGCCGAGGAAAATCACCAGGTCTTCCTTGATCCCCCTGTCGGTTTTGGGGCTTTCCAGGGATTCCTTTGCGAAGGGGACCAGTTCCACGGCCTTGAACTCACCCAGCGCCTGGAGCAGCGCGCCGGTAAAATTGGAATTTTTTTCAAGGTCGCGGTTCTTCAGTTTCTGTATCATTTTTTCCTTTGCCGCCGTCCCGTTCATGTTCTTGAGGGCGTATACCGCGGCGGTGCCCACGTCTTCGGAGCGGTGATCGATCTTTTCGGTCATGAGCGGTATCGCGGAGGACTCTTTCATCTCTCCCAGCACGGTGATGGACTTGATAAGGAGCTCCGGGTCCTCCTCGTCCTTTATCACGCCGAGGAGCTTTTTAACAAGCCTTCCCCGGACAGCCGGGTCCTTTATCTGCTGTATCTTGTTGACCGCGTTTATCCGTTCTTCCTGGATGCCGTAGTTGAGGGTCTGCTCGATCCATTCAGCCCTTTTTTCATCGCTCTTCCCGGCGTCCTTTTCCGCCGGTTTCCTGCCGGCCCCGGGGTTTTTACCCGGAGTGTTCTTTGATTCTTTGCCGCCGGATTTATCCGCCACGGTGACCGGCGTTGCAGCGGACTTTTTAATTTCCGCGGCCTGCGTTTCCGGCGGACCTGCATGGGCAACCAGAAGTGATATCAACAGGGAAAAAAGTGTTCTTTTCATGGCGTGCACCCGGCGCGTATATTTGTTTTAATGTGCTGAACGGCTATATTAATATCGGACATGATAATGATTTGACAAGAATAATTATTTTGATGGATATTTATGGTCGCACCAGGGACCGGCCCCGGTTTTCGGTCCGTAATGGGCCATAACCATATTTTTTAATTGATAGTACAGGAGAATCGCGCGATTTGTCCATTAAAAAAAAATTCGGCGAAATCATCGCCTTTCTGACACGCGGTCATGACGGATCAACGCCCGTTACCGGCATCAACGCGTTAAATCTGTTCAGGTCCGGTGAAACCGGCGATATTTCCACGGCGCGGAACCTGGTTGCTTCATTTATCGTGTTCCTGTCGGGCCCGGAAGCCAATGGATATGATGAAGCCGGCCGATACCTGGGAAACAGCAAGGAGGCCCGGTGGGATGGGGCCTCGGGCTTTCTGCGCGATGGCGTGGAGATGGTCCATGGCGAGATCGAGTCCCGGTACCGGGAGGATGAGCGGTTCCGCCGCGATTTTGACGCACTCCATGACGCGGTTACCGGCAGCCCGCAAAGCAGGACCGACATCAGCGGCCTGGTCCGGCGCGCCTTTTTTCCCGAAGGGATTATCGATCCGGACCGATCAGCCGCCATCGATGCCCTCAGGGAAAAGAGAACCGTGCGGGTCACGGGGCTGAACCCTGAACCGCTCCGCGCCCCGGGACGGGAGGTCCTCTTTACCGCCAATGCCCTCATGACGGTCCCCGCGTCACGCCCGGATCTCGACAGGCTGGAGCCGGAAGTGCGGAAAGCGGTTGAAGAAGCTGCCAGGGAAGATCAGCGATACTGGTACGACCATCCTGTGCCGGCCGGAACACCCGCCGGATCCAATGAGCTGGTCTATGGCCTCAGCCGCCTGTCCGAAGCCCTGGCCTTCGAGGAATCAGCCGGTAACAAGGAGACGGACCGCGATATAGAGTGCGCGGTATCGGTCTCCGTGACTCACCCCGGTCTGCGGAGTATTGCCAGGACCTGGCTGAAATCGCTGCTTGCCGGCGGGGCGGCGACACGCGGCATCAACCTCCATGTTTTCACCGAGGAAGACACGGTGCGGCTGGTCGAGGAGATCCTGCTCCCCGCGGCCCGGCACTACGCGACCGGTTTCGATGAGGCGGCGCTGCGTGAAGTCTTCGGCGTTGACGGTGAATACGCGAGGCATTATAATTTCCTGAAGGCCATCGCGCGGTTCTGGAACGTCTTCGTATCGCCTGAAATCAGGGCCGCTTACAAGATCGACCTGGACCAGGCCTTTCCGCAAAAAGAGCTTTTGCGCGAGACGGGCGACACCGCCTTCGGGCACCTGCGCACGCCCCTCTGGGGAGCCCGGGGGACTGACAGCGGCGGCAACGAGGTGTACCTCGGCATGATCGCCGGCGCCCTGGTAAACCGGAAGGACATCAGCGCTTCTGTCTTCACCCCGGATGTTCCCTTCCCCGGGCGCGAGCCCCAGGGGGATGAAGTCATTTTCCGGAGCGCCGTGCCCCAGGCCCTTTCCACCGAGGCGGAGATGATGACGCGGTACGGGGCCGGGCAGAACCATGATGGAACGGCCTCATGCATACAGCGGGTGCACGTGACCGGCGGAACAACCGGCGTCCTGGTGGAGGCCCTCAGGCGGTACCGTCCCTTCACGCCGAGCTGCATGGGCAGGGCCGAGGACCAGGCCTACCTCCTGTCGGTGCTGTACAGGCCGGACGAGCGGGGATATCTCCGGTATGCCCACGTGCCGGGCCTGGTGATGCGCCATGACGCGGAACTTTTTGCCGATGCTGCCGATGCGGCGCGGACGGGCAAAACCCTGGGAGACTATGTGCGGATCCTGCTTTTCTCCGGCTATGCCCGGTCGCTTCCCTGGGGCGTTGAACGCATCAAGGATGCGATCGACCCCTTTACAGGATGCTTTATCACGCCGATACCGATAACTATCGTGTACCTTCGGTTTGTCCTCAGGGCGGCCGTCATGTTCGCATCGGATGATCCGGAAGCATTGTGCTTCTTCATTGACGGCGTAAAGCGCCTCTCCGGCATCATGGAACATTACAGGAGAGGGGAAAATCCGCTAAAGGCTGTGTATGAACGGGAAAAGCGGGGATGGGACTTCTATTATGACGCGCTGGACGCCGTGGAGCAGGGGATTGCATCGGGCGATCCCTTTGCCCTTGATCTGAAAGTGAAAGCAAGGGCTTTGATTGATACGGTAAGGATAAACAAGTAGGATATTTTGTGCATGTTTGCCTGGCCCTGTACTGCAGCAGGAATTTTACTCTGACACCGGGATTTTCCAATGACAGGCCGATAGTTATCGGTTGACCGAATGGAGCAGGTATTTCACTCTGATCCCTTATACATCCTTAAAGATTTATATTTACTCTGACACTTCCATATTATTCGCTCCCCATTATCATCTTCAGTGAATCGACTTTTCCCTTCATCCGGTTGTCCATCCCCTCGCGGTAGTCGACCTTGAGCACCATGTACACGCGGCCGCTGTGATTTTTCATCGCGTCCATGCTTTCCTTCGCGACGCGTATGACCTCGTCCCAATCCCCCTCGAAATAGGTGCCCATGGGCCCCATCTGGTAGTCAAGGCCGCTCGCTTTAATGACTTTAACAGCTTCCGCCACGTAGGAGCTGACGCTCTCTCCCTTGTCCAGCGGGAATATGGTAAGATCTGCCAGTGCGCTCATTGGTTTCTCCTTGATGAAATGTAATATAACCATACCATTAATTAATTATGTTTGTCAATATAAAGTATTATTCCGATGATATAAGTAAACAAATAATATCAGATGTATAATTGCCTTGAGGTAACGGGAATTTTTAGTTACCCATATGGAAAAATATAAAGTATAAATATGAAGGAACTTGAATTATCAGGGGTCAGAGTAATGTAATATGTGAAAAACAGTCTATTTTCAACGGGATGGTCGATCAATGTTTTTCATTAATATATATTTATTGACAAATAAAGCACCGGTGACGGTTTTTATTAACAAAAAATAATAAAGTGTATAATTATCTGAAACTAAAATATATCAATTCATATCAAATAGTTAACTCATCACAACAATTGTTAAAAATCTTGAGGCAGATTATTTTTTTAAAAAAAGCCCGAATGGGCTGAAAAAAATTGATATTCCCGTTGCCGATGATTATATTTATACGGTTGTCCAGAGATTTATGAGGGTATTAATCTAACAAAGTATTATTAAAAGAAAAATTAATAATTTGATTACCGGTTATTTATTGAAAGAGCCCGTTGAGGCAGGATTGTTTTTGGAAACTGATAATAAAACGATAAGGCAAATTGGCGCGCGGCGCCAGGGAAGGTATGCCGCTTTTCTCATGGCGCCTGCGGCATTGATGGTATTGCTCGTCACTGCTGATGTATCAGCATCGCTGATACTTTCCGAGGAGGGCATATCCCCCGCCCGCAGCGCGGATTTTGTGCGCACCCAGAGCAGAAATGCCTCCATCGACGCGGACGCTGTTCATTACAATCCCGCCGGGCTTTCCTTCATGCTGAATGGCGGTATTTACTTAATGGTCAACTCAGTGAATCTCTATACCCAGAAAGGAGACTCCATCAGCATGTGGGGAACCCAGGGAAGGAATTCGTTCAACAGGATCGTATCCGCCCTGCCGAGCCAGTACCAGTCAAGCGGCAGATATCTTTCCTCGCTGGCCACGGCCACGCCGACCAACCTGTGCTTTATCTTCAAGCGTGAGAACTGGGCGGTCTTCGCCGACGTGTCGGCCCTCCGGGGCCAGCCCGGGTCGACCTATACGCAGGGATCCTCGACAATGGACCGGCTCCTTGTCGCGTATAATACCGTTCTTGCTTCGCGTTTTTCCCGTGAACTGATTGCCGTTTACAGCACAACTTCCATGAAGCGACAGGAATTCCATATTGGAGCCACCGTCGGCGCGTCCTACGCCTTTATTGAACAGCTTTCCGCTTCTTTGTCGCTGCGCTATATCAATGTCAATGCAAATACCCGGATTACACAGACCCCCTATGTGGCGATGCAAACGGGCAATGTCCTCGCCAATGAATACCAGGTCCCGATGTCGATCAATACGGACGTGTCCGGCAACGGCGCGGGAATCATACTGGGCATTGACTACAAGCCGCTGGAAAACCTGATCCTCGCGGCACGCATGGAATACTATCCGCCCATGATTTTGATCAAGCGGACTAATAAATTCATTGCCAATCCGGTTCTGGCCCAGTCGGGACAACTTAATGAATTCTGCGACAGCATCTGGCCACTGGTTATAAATGACCGGCTCAATGCCGGCGGAACGGGCAATATCTTTAACTTCATCCTGATGGATCCGCGCACCCGCGGTAATATAGGAGACAAGGTCAAGGCTACTTATCCCATGTCCCTTTCACTCGGACTGTCCTGGCGCATCATCCCGGCATTGAAGATTGATTCCTCCGCAGACCTCACCTTTCCCCGGGCCCGGGACCTGGACGGGCGGCAGCGGAACTGGAACACGGTTGGATACCGGCTTGGCCAGAGCATTGAGTGGAGCGTGGTCCCCTGGGCTTCGATCAGCGCCGGTTATTCATACAACGATTTCGGCCTGCGCCGTGATAAGCTCACCGAGTACGACGACCTTCTCACGAGCCATACGGTCGGGGCGGGATGCTCCCTGAAGCCGTGGGACTTTCTGACCATATCGGCAGGAGGTTCCTACTCTATCTTTGGTAAGATGCGCAAGAATAAATTTGACATACTTGAATCGATCCTGCTGGGGAGCCCCTTCACATACACCCATGGGTGGAAGCAGACGTTGTCGAGGGATGAATGGTCGGTCTCCGTCGGCGTCACGTTCTCGTTCTATCCAGTCGCGGCCGCCATGAGGAAAAAAGCCGAGGAACATTACTGGAAGGGGATGTCGCTCTTTCTTTCGAATGAAATCGATTCCGCCGTTGACGAATTCAGGTCGGCGCGGCGGTATAATCTGTATTATAAGGACGTCGGGAAAAAGGTCAGGGATCTTGAAGAACTGCAGGGCGTCATCAAGAAAAATATCCAGCAGGAGAAGGAAGACAGGCTCCAGGAACTGAAAAAGGAAAAGGGGGTTCACGGCAATGAAAACGAATAACGTGAATATTAAAAGATCAATCATGAGCGCGGTGGCGGCCCTTGCCCTGACCGTGAGCGGATGCAACGGCTATCTGCAGTCGAATTCGGCTGCGCAGTTGTTCTATGGGCTCTTTTTCTCAACTAATCCGGTGTTGAATCCCACCCTGGTGATAACTACGTTTGATACCAACTCGATAACCCTGGAACAGCCGGTCCTTATAACTTCTGGAAATCCAACACCGACAGTAAACGCCTATATCGGTTTAACCACTGGCGCAACCCCCATAACCCTTTCAGGAGCTACCGTAACCAATTGTACCGAGTGTGATGTTGACGTATCGACGGGGGGACATTCATTTAACGGACTTGTGGGAAACCAGGAATACCGTATTTACGTGGTGGCTCAAAATAGCTCAGGCTACTCTGTCGCGACGATTACCCAGAGTACCGGAGGCATCGCGCCGGTTATGAATTCGCTGAATATATCCGCTACGACTACGACCTCAATAACACTGGATCAGCCGACTTTTTCAACAGAAGGGAATCCTGATCCGTCCGGTGTACCGCCGCAGACAAGACGTGCCTATCTCGGCCTGGACGGTACCATATCGGTTGCCGGGTCGGTTGTGGCCGGATTCACACAAGGTCCTATTGATGTGTCCACGGCAGGATACACCTTCCCAGGCTTATTGCAGAACACGGCATACCGCATCATCGTGGTGGCGCAGAACACCAGCGGTTATTCGGTGCGGCAGATCGTGCAGAGCACCGGGGGAACCGCGCCGGTTCTGAACGCCCTTGCCTTGACCACCTTTGATAATACGAGCATTACTCTGACCCAGCCGACCCACTCCACGGCGGGGAATCCGGCTCCGACGGTACGCGCCTATATCGGGATTAACGGCACTATATCCGTTGCCGGGTCGATAGTGAGCAATTACACGGACGGGCCCTATGACGTGTCAGCCATCGCC
Source organism: uncultured Leptospirales bacterium (assembly GCA_964654045.1). Lineage (GTDB taxonomy): Bacteria > Spirochaetota > UBA4802 > UBA4802 > UBA5550 > RBG-16-49-21. The sequence continues at coordinate 574 of CAZZHU010000105.1, read as the reverse complement.
CACCAGTTCACGAACCTGGCTCAGAACACAGCGTATCGCATATACGTTGTTTCCCAGAACGCCATCGGGTATGATGTCCAAACAATCGTCCAGAGCACGGATGGTATCGCGCCGGTCCTAAACGCCCTTGCCTTGACCACCTTTGATAATACGAGCATTACGCTGACCCAGCCGGCCTTCGCCACAACGGGGAACCCGGCGCCGACGGTGCGTGCCTATATCGGCTTGAACGGCACCATATCCGTGCTCGGGTCGGTGGTGAGCAATTATACTGATGGACCCTATGACGTGTCGGGTGGGGCGCACCAGTTCACGAACCTGGCGCAGAACACGGCGTACCGCATTTACGTTGTAGCGCAGAATGGCGTCGGCTTTGACGTGGAGACTATTTTACAGAGTACCGGAGGGATCGCTCCGGTGATGAACGCCCTGGCAACGTCCGGCGTGACCTCGACCGAGATAACGATAAATCAACCAACGTTTTCAACGACTGGGAACCCGGCGCCGACGGTGCGCGCTTATATCGGCTTGAACGGCACCATATCCGTGCTCGGGTCGGTGGTGAGCAATTATA